>CAIWEX010000229.1 GCA_903911795.1 uncultured Schlesneria sp. | reverse complement strand
GAACCAGCTCGCTTCGAGCGCCGGCCCACCATCAGGAAACGTCGAGAATTGATGGTGGGCCGGCGCGGCGAAGCGCCACCGGTCCCACCCTGCATCCTGCCTAGCTTCAAAAAGGCCCGGTGTCGTGGCCTTGAGCTGTTGTTTGGACGCTGTATTCTATCAACGAACGGAATGTGTTGATGACTCGACTCGTGATGCGGCGGGATGATTCTGCGATGAATGCGACTGGATCTGAATCGATTGAAAGCTCTGCTCATCAATTGCCAGCAGGGTGGGTTGAGCATACCCAAGTCATGTTGGATTCCTATCGACACTGGACAGGCCGTGAACTGATCCCGCGAATTGGGTCTGCCATGGAGCAGGCGATCTCGCTTGACCAAGCCGCGTTTGTCGTGGTGTCACATGGGACCCAGGCGGATCCGATCCTGAACTACGGAAACCAGACTGCCCTTTCCTTGTGGGAAATGCCCGTTGAAAAATTGATTCAGACGCCGTCGCGGTTGACGGCAGAGCCGATGCATCGGGAAGAGCGGGCTCGGCTGATGGAACGAACGACGCGCGAGGGATATGTCGACGACTATCAGGGAATCCGCATCAGCAGTACAGGTCGACGATTTCGCATCGATCAGGCAACCGTCTGGAATCTGATGAATTCCTTCGGGCAACTCGTTGGCCAGGCGGCAACGTTTTCGGAATGGCGATTTCTGGCTTAGCAGTTTTCCAGCAACGTGACGTTCGGCTACCGATGAACATCGATGCGAATCAGACCGCGTCCTTCGCGTGCGACGTAATAGCCTGCAGTGACATTGGGGCATCGGTCGACATGCCCGTCAGGCCAAGTCAATTCTAACATCTCAAACGATCCACGCGGACTCAGGCCGAGATGCAGTTCAAGTGCCGAAGCCGATTGAAAGCTGCCACCTCCCACCATTTCCTGCATCAGAACTGGGACAATACCTGTTGCGACAACGCGAACGCCAATGCCACTTCGAGGCGACAGGGAACGCCCAACCGGCTTAATGATGATACTTGTGCCAGGCGAGGGAGTATCGTTCAGCAGCAATTTCGAAGGGTCGATCTGGTGAGCCACGACCAGATCGAGATCCCCATCTCGGTCGACGTCACCAATAGCAGTTCCGCGCCCGACCCACTGCGAGCGAAAGTACGGACCTGAATCCGACGCGAGATCGCGATAGTGTCCGTGGCCATCGTTTCGGAAGAGATGAGGTCGCATCTTGTAGGGCTCCAGGCCCGTCCAGGAGCGGTCTTCGATATGGCCGGTTGCGACAAACAGATCGAGCCACCCGTCGTGATCGATATCCAGAAACTCCGCTCCGAATGCGAGCGTGCTGCGGCTGGGGGGCCCCAGTCGTGAAGCGAACGACGCGTCGGTAAAACCGGATCCTCCCAAGTTTCGAAAAAGTGTGTTGGTTTCGAGGTAAAAGTTGGTGACGAACAGATCAATCCAGCCATCTCGATTTTCGTCGCCATGTGCAACACCCATTGCGGCTGTAGCATGTCCATCGCCATTCAGCGCGACTCCAAATTCGGCCGCTCGCTCTTCGAACTTCGGCACTTTGGAGTCGCCCGACAAATGATCCTGATTCCCCATGTTCACATAAAGAAAGCATGGTGTACCGTCGTTGGCGACGAACAGATCCGGTCGGCGGTCACCATTCACATCACAGGCAACGACACCCAATCCTTTACCATCACGTCCAGTAATACCCGCGTCACGCGTGATGTCAGTGAAAGCACCCGAACCGTTATTGATCAGGCAGATATCATCAACGGCGGGGAACAGCGTTGGCGAACATTGCTTTGTCCCGGTTGGGCTGGCGGGTTCTCGACAGATTTTGGGGGGATCGTCAGTAGCATCGACGTATCCCGCCACAAACAAATCGAGAAGTCCATCGCCATTTAAATCGATGAAAGAAGCACTCGTTGACCACGTATCCACAACAGTCCTGGTCGATTCACCAACTTCTTGAAAGGTTCCGTCACCATTGTTCTTCCAGAGTGATGAACGGCCGTATGCGGTCACGTAAAGATCTGGAAATCCGTCTTCGTCGATATCGCCGACGGTTGCTCCTGTGTGGTAACCGAAGGACTGTAATCCAGCAGGGCCCGTGACGTTCTGGAATTGAACTCCCGAAACATCGACGTTGCGGAACATCGCGTTGGAAAACTCTTGAGTTTTTTCACGACGAGGCAGGTGACATCCTTGCGGAAAGTAAACGTCGAGGCGACCGTCCAGATCGTAATCAAAGAGCGCGACACCCCCTCCCGGACCTTCTTGAATCCGATTCAGTCCGCGAACGTCGTCAAAGCGAGTAAAATCCAGACCTTGGCCAGTCGGCAATTCGTGAAATTGGAAACTCGCGCTGGTTCCCGAATCTGTCGATAATGCCGTTGTCGTATCTAACGGCGATTTTGAATCGTTCGAAATGATCGAGGCTGTCGGAACAGCCTTCTTATTTTTGGTTTCGACGGATGATTGTCTTTGGCATGCCGTAACCATCACAAGGCACATGATCCAACAGAAGCGATACAGCTGTCTGATCGCTCGACTCAGGCGGGATGTTGCGATGTCGGCCATCAGTCACCGTCGTTTATCTGGGAATTAGTGGGGATTGCTTCTTGGGGCTGCGCGTCTGCAACTGCTGAATGGCAGTCAAGACTCTCTGGTCAGCCGGGGCAATCCGACGAGCACAACGGGTCATCAGCATCCCTTCAGAAATAAGATCCGCTTCCAGACAAATCTCGGAAATCTTGAGAAACGTATCCAGATTGGTCGGTTCTTGCATCGCCTTCCCGAGATAATTTTGAATTCGTCCGAGAGCCGTTGCCATCGTCTGAGCCTGCTTTCGCTGGGTATCGTCTCCCAGCAATCGATAGGCCTGCCCGAGACCGTGCCATGCTTCGGCACTCGTCTGGTTCTGTTCGATCAACTGTCGAAATGCTGTGACGGCGACTTCCGGGCGATTTTGCTGGATCGCAAAAGTTCCACGCACTTGCAACAAGAGCAATGGATCATCGCTGGCTTGCGGCGACAGTTGGTCCACAAGGCGGGGCATTGAAGGGTCGTCAGCCTGCCGCATCGCTTCGATTAATGCTGCCTTGGCCGCTTTATCTTCTGGATGTTTGCGAACGGCCTCGTTCAGGATTTGAATCGCCTCGTCGAGTCGACCTTGCCCTGTTCGATAACGACCGAGTGCGACGTTCAGTTGAAGATTCCCCGCGTCAGCGTGATAGAATTGCTCGAGCCATTTGACGGCATCGGGGCCATTCCATCGCAGCAACGTGGGGAAGCAAAAAACGATCGCCTCGTGGGATTCGTCCTCGCCGCGATTGACGATTTCCTGAAGCAACCGGTGGAGGTCTTCGAACCGTAGTTCTACTTCTAAGATGTGTCGCAATCGTTGCCGGGCGTCGATCAGGATTTTGGGATCGAGTTGAGGTGTCGCGACTTCCAACGCAATGAATTCGACCAGTTGCTGTTCGGCTTCGGGGGCTCGATGCAGGTTGAGAAGCGATTGGCCTTCAAGGTATCGAGCCATCCGCCCATACGTCGGATGAGTCGTTGGAATTGCCTCGAAACAGGCAACGGCTTTCTGAAACCGATCTCGAGAAAGGAAAGATTCACCCAGCCAGGACAAAACATCTGCTTCATCTGCACTGCGGGCGTAGCGAGCTTCAAACGCTTCTTTTCCTCGGGCATATTCTTCTACGGATATTTCCGCTGGTCGCCGTACTGATGAGCCAAGCGGGCTGATCCAGCTCAGGCGAATGAGTCCAGCAACCAGTGTGGCAATCAGTATTCCCGCGATGCAGAGAAAGGCTGGGCGTTGGAGCTTGGCCATGTTTTGCATCGCACGTCAACAAACGGAAGGGGATGCGCCAATCGGTGCATCCCCCTGAAAGCCACCACAGTTTCCTACACAACGTGACGATTAGAACTCGCCGACGGTTTCACCCCCGGAGATACTGTTCAGCGCCCGGTGAACGTTGTAGTCAAGATTTTCGCTAATGAATCGGCAGGCTCCATCGCCCATCAGTGCGTGTACTCCACCGACATGCTTGCTGCGTGGGCAGGCCTGGTAGTCCGCTCCTTGATGTGCCGAAATCTGTCCTGCCTGGCGGACTGCACCAAAAATATCCTCGCCGTCGAGGCCTTTTTCGTTGATTCCGTAGCAGTCGCCTTGATTGTCACATCCACCGACAGCTGTTGAACCGTAGCGGCCCATGGCCCACGTTCCACGGGAGTCGGTATCTGCAGGGCCGGCAAGAACTTCCCAGACCATGACGGTGTTGGATGTTCCGTCGGTAAAGTCAGCCATTCGTGCACCGGATCCCCAGCCCATCGCACCCTTGCTTGAATTCGAGTCACTCGACCATTGCGTATCAACGTTGAAATGTTGGCTCCCCAGAGCAGCTGCATAATCTCCGCGAGCCCATGCGGCGCCGTTGATCCAGCGATTCAGTTTTGTCCCGGCGTTGGGATCTGACGGACAAATATAGCCTGGAATATTTGCCGTGCGAACCGTGGAATTGTTGCCTGCGGCTGACATCGGATTGTTGAGATCCAACAGATTGAACAACGGCGCCTGGTCGATGTAAGGAAGAATCGAAACAAGAAATGTTGGTCCGAGATTTCCATTGTTGAACAGCGCGTCGCCGTTGTTCGATGGCCGATTCTGATTGGCACCTCCGCGAAAAATTACCGCGGCAGGAAGCCGCGACAGTGAATCATGGTAGTTGTGGAGTGCCAGTCCGATTTGCTTAACGTTGTTTTTGCATTGCGTTCGGCGAGCTGCTTCGCGAGCCTGCTGTACGGCGGGAAGTAACAACGCAATCAAAACTGCAATGATGGCGATAACCACCAGCAGCTCAATCAGCGTGAACGCGCGCCGCCGATCCCGAATCGAACTTGTGACCATTTCAATTTCCTTCCAAGAGAGGACAAAAATGCCGTGAGACACGGCGAACATTGCAGGTGGAATGAGGATTTACAAAACCGAAAATGGAATCGGTTGCAGTGACCTTGTGGAAGTTGATATCGTCATTCTAAGCGTGTCTACGGATAGGCGCAAACTCTAAAATGCGATTTTGGACGTTTCGTAAGTCTTTTTTGTGATTTATTTTGCGATCACAACGAAGACTGCTTATGCAACTTACGGACAATTTTACGTCGACAGCCGGCCTTAACTGCATCAAAAGAAATCAGGCATTTTGACAGAAGTTGTGCTTATTTCGACTGGTGTGTGTTGGCTGGTCCAACGGGCGAGTCTCTTAAGAAGAAAGT
Source organism: uncultured Schlesneria sp. (assembly GCA_903911795.1). Taxonomy (GTDB): domain Bacteria; phylum Planctomycetota; class Planctomycetia; order Planctomycetales; family Planctomycetaceae; genus Schlesneria. The sequence goes on along the minus strand of CAIWEX010000229.1, from coordinate 17,718 downwards.
AGAGGGCTATTTTGTTTCGTTCTTTCCTGAATTTGAGTCTGATGTCGGGAGTCATGCTGTCTGTTGGCTGCTCAGGAGGTGCTCCCGATGCACCGAAAATGGCCAGCGTGACAGTGTCGGTGACTGTTGATGGCAAACCGATTGCGGGCGAAGGGGTGCAGGTTGTTTTTCAGCCCTCAGGTAAGGGGGCACCTCAGCCGATCGCCCTTAAGGCGGATGGGACCGGAAAAGGCACTGTCGTTGCCGGAAATAACAAGATCCGTCTGGTTGTGTCCGCGGGCGCACATTCTGCGACTCCAGGCCAAGCCCACAGTGAATCGAACCCGAAGGGGGTCGGCAAACAGTTTCAGGGCGATGATTCGCCTTTAACGGCCGATGCGAAGGATGGTGCGACGTTCAAATTTGAAGTCGGCGGGGCCGCGGCACCTGCAAAATAAAGGGAAGAATACCGAGTCCAACAGTGCTGTCGGGGATGGTGTTCACGTTCTGTGAACACCATCCCTTTCGCAGACGCGAGCGCCGTTTCACTTCGTCGCTGGGCTTTTCACTGGGGTTCGATGACCGACATGGTTTTCCATCGGCCTCCTCGAAAACGTGCGTAATAGATGAAACCGAGGGCCATCACGTAGATGGAGCACCAGATCCAGCACCAGAACAACAAGGCCCCTTCGTTTCCCTTACCGAGAACTCTCCATGTCAGGTACGTCGGTAAGACCAGCAGCCCCCAGGCGCAGGCAAACGTGACGAGCATTGAAAAAACGGTATCGCCCGCCGCTCGGATCGCCGAGCCGAAAATGATGGCCATGGCGTCGAAAAACGAATAGATCGCCACAAATCGCAGCAGAATGATGACGACCGATCGGACCTTTGCGAAGTCCTCAGTCCGTTCCGATTCGGTGCCGGTCGATACGTTTTTCGCGGCTTCATTCGTGGCTTTGTTATGTGCCCCATATTCGTAGGGGGCAAGGAGGATTTGTGGAGCCAGAACGTAGACGGCTCCGCAAACCAGCATGATCCCCCCCGCCAATACAAATCCTTTTTTGACAGATTTCTCGGCAATGTCCGGTCGACCTTCACCAATCCGATGGCCGACAAGCGTCGAGACTGCGATCCCCACTCCGATGACGGGAATAAACGCCAGTGTATTCAGGTTGAAGGCGATATTGGTCGCGGCCAGTTCCCGTTGACCGATCCAGCCGATCATCATCATGAATGCGGCAAAACCAGCAACATCCAGGAACATCTGCAGGCCGCTGGGCCCTCCAAACTTAAAGAGGTCTTTCATCAACAGTTGACTGTACCGCCAGTGCTTCCAGAAGCCATAGGTGACTCGAGCGTCATGGCGTGTCAACAGGGCGATGAAACAAACGACAGCAAACACATTGGCTAAATTGGTGGCGATGGCGGCTCCCGCCATTCCCATGGCTGGAATCGGCCCCCAGCCAAAGATCATGGCATAATCCAGCACTGCGTTAACAAGCATGCTCGCCGCATTGACGGCAAAAACCAGCCCTGTTTGCCCCCGCCCACTGAAAAAGCTCGACAACGCCGCAGAAAGAAGTGCAGGTGCGGCCCCCAGGCAGATCCAGGAGAAATACTCGACTTCCAGCTTTTGAACTTCGGGAAGGTGATCGATCACACGGAACAGCCATGCCGACCAAAACGCAGGAAGAGCGAGTATGATTCCGCAGGCGATGGCGAAATACGCAGCCTGCCAGACACTGCTCGCGGCTCGCTCAGGTTGCTTGGCACCGTCATATTGAGCGACAAATGCATTGGAGTAGGAAACGATTCCAAACGGCAGGCTGAGGCACGACCAAAACAGAATTCCCGACGGAAGTGCAGCTGCGACAGCCGCTTCCGAATGCCACGTCAGGAACACCCGATCAATGACATGCATCATCGACTGGGTTCCGGAACTAAGGATCATGGGGACTGCGATAGCAAGCAACTCACGATATCCCCCCGGGACTCCTTTGACCGCGAATTCGTCTGCGGTAGATTTCGATGTTTCGGAATCAGACCCGGAAGAATCCGATTGCGGGGCTGCAGGGACCGGAACGAGTGGGGCGGATGTCGAATCAGACACGGGTTGGGGAACCTTTGTCGAGTGAGGCTTTCAGGGTGCTGAACAGACAGTATGGTTTCAGGCGTTCCGTTGACAACCATCACCGCCCGGAAGTTCACGAGAACTTCGCGAATGCTCCGACTTGCTGATGGCACTCACATGCGGTACGGTTTGTGTGTACGAATTTCCCCAGGTCACCCCTTTTTCCAGCGGCGACTGTGCTCATCCATCCGGAATCGTCCTTGATGCGTTCGCTCCGCACGTTCGTTCTGGCTGCCATCATTTCCATCGCGGTGGGTGGTATTGCGTCTGCGGACGTGAAGCTGCCCGCCGTCATCGGGGATAATATGGTCCTGCAACAGGGGGCGGAACTCCCTTTCTGGGGATGGGCCGAGCCAGGTGAAGGGGTGACAGTTACCATTGGAGGTAAGTCTGTTTCCGCGACAACGGCCGCTGATGGGCGTTGGTTCGTTCGAGTTCCTTCCGTCACAAAATTCGGTGTCGTCGAAGTTGTCGTAGCTGGCAAGAATTCGCTCACACTGAAAAATGTGCTCATCGGCGACGTCTGGGTCTGTTCAGGCCAATCGAACATGCAGTGGCGTGTCCTCGAATCGACGGGTGCTAAGGAAGAAATCCCCGCAGCGAAGCATCCCACGATCCGGCTGTTTAAGGTGGAACGTCAGACGGCACTGGAACCGCAGACGGATGTTGAAGGGAAGTGGGTGGAGTGTTCTCCTGAATCGATCGGAGAATTTTCGGCTGTCGCGTATTTCTTCGGGCGGGAACTGCACCTTCGACTCAATCGACCGATGGGATTGATTGAAGCAGCGTATAGCGGTTGCGGTGCAGAATCGTGGATCAGCGACGCGACGCTGAAAGCGGACCCGTTCTACCAGCAACTCCTGGAAAAATCCGCAGCGGACAATCGTGACCCTAGTCGGGCCAACACCCCGAATCGGGCAACCGTCCTTTACAACGGTGTGATTGCCCCGTTGCAACCCTTCGCGATCAGGGGAGCAATCTGGTATCAGGGCGAACAAAACGCCGCTCGAGCTCACCAGTATCGCACGCTATTTCCAGCACTCATTGAAGACTGGCGACGAACCTGGGGGCAAGGAGATTTCCCGTTCTTGTTCGTTCAGTTGCCGAATTATCTGCCCGACAAAACCAAGCCTGATCACTCGCCGGAGCCTGAATCGAGTGCCTGGGCCGAACTTCGTGATGCTCAGCGCCAAACCCTGTCAGCGCCCAATACGGGGATGGCAGTGACGATTGATCTCGGTGACCCGCGCGACATTCATCCCAAGAACAAAGTCGAAGTCGGTCGCCGACTCGCGCGACAAGCACTGTCCGTGGCGTATGGACAGTCACTCTTTGCATCGGGACCACTCTATCGTTCAATGACAATCGCCGGTAATGAAGCTCATTTGCAGTTCTATGATGTTGGCGGAGGATTGGCGGCCAAGGGAAGTGAGTTAAAGGGATTCGCCATCGCGGGAGCAGATCAGAAGTTTGTCTGGGCCAAGGCATCGATCGTAGGTAACAAGGTCATCGTTTCGTCGGACCAGGTTCCGCGTCCCGTTTCCGTTCGGTATGGCTGGGCCGATAACCCCGATTGCAATCTCTGCAACAAAGAGGGGCTGCCAGCATCGCCCTTTCGAACCGACGACTGGCCCGGCGTGACGACAAACGTTGTTAAGTAGCGGTCAAGGCGAAACCAGGGCTTCCACGGAACCATACGACGTACGTGTCGGTTTGGGGACCTTGAAACTTGCGGGTTCCACTGCGGGGACACCAGGTAGTTCCTGTGGCGCTTGCGGTGGAATTTCTGTGGGGCCGGTTGGGAATGACTGCTCTGTCCCGGATGTTGGCAGGGTCCCTGATGGACTCGTACTCTGCGGATAGACTCCCTGGCTTATCCATTGGGATCGAGTGACCGGGTTATCCGGCATTGGCTCGCCACGTCGCATTTCCGGTTTCTCTTGATCGCTGTATGCCTTATCAGGCCAAGCCCCTTCGTTCAGATAAATTTCGTTGTAGTCGAGCAATGTCCCCTTTTCGAGTTGGACGTTCTTCACCGCCAACTGATACTCCACCAGGGAACGGAAGTACGATGTTTCGGACTCGGCCAGTCTTCGCTGCGCGTCGAGCAAGAGGTGCAGCATGGCCGTGTCGGTTTCCGTTTCATATGTTGCTTCAATGGCAGCAACCTGTTCTGCGGCCGCCATACGTCGGTTCAAATTGGTTTCCACCAGGGCATAGGCTCGTTCGACTTCTGAACAGGCGTTACTCAGATCGTAGACGACCGACCGTTCTTGTTCGTGCAGCACGGCCCGTTCGCGAGCCAGTTGCATTTCAGAATGGCGAATGGCTGCGTACGCCTTCCGGAATCCAATAGGGAACGACAGTTCGACACCAGCCTGGTATTCCTGGAACCGACCTGAAACCAGATCGCTGAGCGCATTGTTGAAGTCGCCGGTTCCTCCCATCGGGACGAGGTCATTACCGAAACCTCGCCATCGATAGCGGCCCATGACATCCAGCTTTGGCATCAGGAAGTTCTTGTTGGCTTCGAGTTCAACTTCGCGCTTTTTGATCTGCCACTTCTGGCGACGCAGTTCTTCACGTCGCGATAACGCTTCGACCAGGCAGGATTCCCAGCTATAAACGAGTTTCGCTTTGAGTGGTTCGTCACTGGGGCGGATCAATCGACCGTCACTGATCGGCAGGCCGGTCAGAAGACGAAGTCGACGTTCTACGACGTACACGCCACCTGATCCACGGAACGTACCTCCCGTGCTGCCGTTGTTGGTGCGAGTTCCATCGATCAATCGACCGTGAAGTGCGTTCTGTGCTTCTTCTTCAAACCGGAAATACTGTTCGCGGGCCTGGGCTTCTTTCTGTGCTTCACCGCCGCTCTTTCCCTGTTCGTTCAGGGCGTGAATCCGACGCCAGGTCTTCAACGTGGCATCGCGAGCCCGTACCTTGGCAGCGACATCTCGATAGGCGAAGTACAAATCCCAGTAAGCGTTCTCAACATCACTGACAAAATTTCGCACGCCGACTTCAAATTCGGACAACGCGACGTCGTTGTTGATTCGAGCAATGATCACCCCGTTGATGGCACCGGGTTGTGCACCGGGTCCCGCCATGCGATTGAAGTTCGTTCCGCTTCCCTGCATTAACGGGTGTCGCGCCTCAACGTCGTACCATGTTGTCCAGGCGCTGGGGAATTGGTTACCAGGGGCGTTGTTGCGGTCGTACTGAGTGTAGTTCTTGAACGCGAGTTGCGTCCCCGTGACGGCGGTCTTTGTGAATTGTGATTGCCATGTTCCGAAGTTCTGTTTCAACAGGCGCGTGCCACCGCCGAAGAAGACGTTATTCAAAGCACGGTCATTGTTTTCGTACGAAACATTTGTCGTGAAGGCCGCATCAAAGGCACTCAACGCCGATTCAATTCCAGTCCGTGGGTCAGTCTCGATAACACTTGGGTCGAACCGACTTTTGGAGGCATCCGGCGTTCGCAGCAGCGTTCCCCCAAGATCACGCAGGATCTGCGAATTGGCTAAAGCCAATTGCATCGTATCTTCAAGTGATAGTTCGAGGTACTCGGGCGTGTCCGATTTCTGTAAGGACGTGGGTGGCTGCGTTGCCGCCAGCATGTCGTCAGACGGAGTCGGGGAATCCGGGATTTCGATCTGTTTGGCGAGATGCTGGTAGTGCGAATTGTCGATCGCACCTGTCGGCAGCGGGGTTTCCGCATGGCGCAGGCAGCCGCCGATGACCAAACTGGCCATTGCGCACACTCCAATCACCACGGCGGTTCGACGCATTGCCAATTCTTCCCAGACTACCAGATGTAACTTGTCTGCCGGCCACTTTGGCCCGCCACGATTCAATGAACGACCTGAGTGCGTGGGTGTTCCAGAATCTCTTCTGAAGTGATCGGCAGATCACTGAACCCGCAAAAACGGAATTCTCGGCAAAACCGTTGTTTTCGGAAAAGTCCACCACAACCGATCCGTGTCGACGCGACCAACTTCCCGCATAACCCCCACACTTCCCATTCCTCCTGTTGTTTACTGCCGGCGATGTTTAACCTGCATCACACTCAAAGCCAGCCACCGTCAATCGACTACACGAATTGGCCATAGCCACGATATACTCGCGGTCCAGTAGTTCCTTCTCCCGGCTCCTTTCGATCCGTATGTCACCCAGCACCGCACCATCAACGGCGATTGCCTCAAGCGAGTTATTGCGCGCCCAGATGGAACGTTGCATTGACGAGCTTGCTGAGTTGGCGCGTAACGAATTACCGCCAGGACGATTTTTTGCCGAGGTCCTTCGCCGAGCGATGCAACCAGGGGGAGCCTCGCGAGTCGTCCTGTGGCGGATGTCGATGGACGAGGGTTGGGAATCGGCCGGAGCGATGCCTGAATCGAATTCCGTTGATGCATCGACGGTCGCGGAGCGGCAGGCTTTACTGGCAGAAGTTGCCAATGAAACTCAGCCCCGAGTCATCTCCGGAACCAACGCGACTGGTGACGTACTGATCCTGAGCCCTCTTCGACACGCTGGCGATGCCGTGGGGATTCTTGAAACCGTACATCCGCTTCCTGTCGGCGGCAGCCTGTCGATTTCGACTTACCAGTTTCTGGCAGCGATGTGCGAGATCACCGCGGACTTTCTTTCGCAGCAGGAGCTACAACAGCTTCGACGGGCCAAGGTCTTGTGGCAGCAGTTTGATCACTATCAGCAACGATTGGGACAGGCATTTGACATTTCATCAGTGTCCGCTGCAATTGCGAATGACGGTCGACTCATCGTCGCTTGCCATCGAATCACGGTCTTGTTGCGGGATGGGCATCGCTTTCAAGTTGCCGCGATTACTGGAGTTGATCGTCCAGATCCTCGTGCCGGGGGAGTCCGGTTACTGGAACTGCTCGGAAGTGCCATGTGTTCCGGGGGAGTTTACTGGTCGACAGGTGAAGCATTGGCTGACCCTGTTCGAAGAGACGCCGTTGAACACTATCAGCGAGAATCGGGGGCCGTCGCACTTGGTGTGATTCCTGTGCAGACGCATCGAGTGCAAACCTCGAATGTGCCCGATGTGATCTTCGTTTTCGAATCATTTCAGTTGGACGAGAAGTGGAATGAATCTCGATCGCGTGCTGAGTCGCTGGCCCATCGTTCATTGTTCGCACTTCGTGCTGCGATTGAACAGAGTGAAATCCCAGGACTTGGACTGCTACGGCAAGTCCAGAGGCTGCCAAGGATTTTGCGGCGAAAAAGGGTTCTGGTTTTAATTCCGGCGATTTTGGCGATTGTCTTCGCACTGGTTGTGATTCCGGCGGAATTCACCGTGACGGGACAAGGGGAACTTTGGCCGGACGACCGGCGCGAGGTCTTTGCCACGACGACCGGCATTGTCGACAAGATCCTCGTCGAGCATGGTTCCGAAGTCACCGCCAATCAACCGCTGATTCTATTACGTGACCCTGAACTGGAGCAGGATGTTCCCAAGATCGCGGGAGAAATTGCGACCAAAGCCGAACGGTTGCGGGGAGTCCAGATCGCTCGATTGACGGGACAGGGATCGCCTGAGACGGCTCGCGTCAGACAGTTGGCATCGGACGAAGAAGAGCTGAAAGAGCAATTGAAATCACTGGAACTTCAGCGCGCTCTCATTGAAGAGCGACGGCAGGCGCTGACGATTCGCAGTCCTATCGCTGGTCGCGTTCTCACCTGGGACGTCGATCAGCATTTGTCGGCCAGGCCCGTCGAACGCGGGCAGTCACTCTTAATGATCGGTGAGACCGCAGGGGAATGGGTGCTGGAAATTCAAGTCATCGACAAAGACGCGGGGCACTTGCTGCGTGCACGCTCGGCGATCGCTCCTGATCTGGACGTCGAATTTCAACTTCCGTCAGAATCGGGACGAATTCACCGTGGCAAGATTCGTGACGTGGCTCTGGTATCGGAATCGGATGACCGAACAGTAAGCCGTGTTCGCGTGGTCGTCGCATTTGATCGACAACAAATTGAACAGTTGCGTCCGGGGGCAACTGCGATCCCGCGGATTCGGTGCGGGAAGAAGTCGCTCGGATACGTCTGGCTGCATGATCTGATCGATGCCATTTGGATTCGACTGTTATTCTGAGGATTGTCGACAGGAGGAGATTTCATGCCTGGTTCCATCGAGACGATCCGACGCGACTGTTTCTTGTGCCTGCTTTTGCTGGTAGTCGGCATCATGTGGGGAAAGTCTGCAAACGGGGAAGAGATTCGTGTCGAGTCTGCGCTGCTGACACTGATCGAACATGCGGACCTGCCTGCAAGTGAATCGGGACCATTGGTTCAACGGGAAATCGTTGAAGGGGCGACCGTCGACATTGATGCTGTACTCGGAAAGATCGATGATCACGAAGCGGCACTGGTTCTTGAACGCGCCAAGACTGAACTGCGAATTGCAAACGCCATCGTCGAGAACGATATCAAGGTCCGCTTCGCACGGAAGTCTCAGGAGGTCGCCCTTGCCGAGCTGAAGCGAAGCCAGGAATCGATTGAAAAGTTTCCCAAGAGCGTCTCGCAGACAGAACTCGACCGGTTAAAGTTACTGGCCGACAAAGCAACCCTCGAAATCGAGCAGGCGCAAGTTGACCACGAGCAGGCAAAGCTTTCCAAACTGCTCAAACAGAGTGATGTGGAACGCGCAGAGTTACTATTGCAACGTCGCAAGATTAAAGCTCCGTTCCCCGGAATGGTTGTGAACTGGAAGAAGCAGCGTGGCGAATGGGTCGAGGCGGGAACGCCGGTCGTTCGCATTATTCGATTGAATCGATTACGTGCCGAAGCGTTTGTTTCTTCCAAGATTCCCGCCGCTGATCTGCTGGGCCGTCCTGTTCAACTGGTGATCGATCTGCCAGGTAAACCAAAGTCCAGATTTGAAGGGAAGCTGGTGTTTGTCGATCCCGAAATTGATCCGGTCAATAATCAGATGCGGATCTATGCAGAGATCGAAAACACGGACCTTCAACTACGACCTGGACAGTCCGCTACGATGGTGATCCCGCTGGCTAAGTCCAAGGATTGAAGCAGTCTCATGTCGGTTCAGAATTCCTCAACGAGTCAACGAATTCCGTGGAGTCGGCGCGCTGACTTGCGGGTTGTTCCGTTGGAATTCCTGGGGCAGCGTTCGTGGGGGATCAAGGACCCTGTAACGCTCGATTACTTTGAATTGAAAGACGAAGAGTATTTCGTCCTGCAGCAATTGGATGGGCAGGCGTCGATCCCGGAAATCTGTGATCGTTTTCGCGAGCGATTTCTGCCACGTTCATTGCCTCACGAAGAGTTGGAATCGTTTGTCGGTCAACTGGTCGCACAACGCCTTGTCGTTTCAGATGGGGCGGGATATGGCCGCATGCTCGTCGATCGAGACCGGCAGACCCGATCGCGCGAACGCTGGTCTCGGCTGACCAATGTGCTGGTCGTCCGGTTTCGAGGTGTCGACCCAGATCGGTTACTCGGTCGCATGTTGGTCTGGTTTGGGTGGATGTTTTCACCAGCTGCCGTTGCGAGTTACCTGGTCTTGATCCTGTCCGCGTTGATCCTGATCACAGTTCAGTTCGAACGAGTGGTCGAGCGATTGCCCGAGACACGCGCACTCTTGTCGCCTCCAAATTTGATCTGGCTGCCGATTCTGCTCGCCATCGTCAAAGTGCTGCACGAATTCGGGCATGGATTGACGTGCAAGCGATTCGGGGGGGAATGTCGTGAACTCGGGGCTATGCTGCTGGTGTTTACCCCCACACTCTATTGCAATGTTTCCGACATGTGGATGGTACGGGACAAATGGAAACGGATCGCTGTGAGTGCCGCCGGAATCTGTGTTGAACTGGTGATCGCTGCGGCCTGTACGCTGCTGTGGTGGTTCAGTGCTCCTGGCCTGTTTCATTCGCTGTGCCTGAATCTGATGTTCATCTGTGGTGTGAGCACCCTGTTGTTCAACGGTAATCCTCTGCTGAAATACGATGGATATTTTGTGGTTTCAGACTGGTTGGAGATTCCGAATCTTCAGCAGCAGTCGGCGACTACGATACGGGCTTGGCTGGCCTGGTGGTTTTGCGGGATTGATGATCACAGGATCCCTGAGCAATCACTTTCACGCCAGGGATTGCTGTTATCCTATGGAATTGCATCATTGTGCTATCGGACGGCCCTGACGCTGGCGATTGTGTGGTCACTTTATGGATGGCTGGAACCATACGGCTTGGGGGCGATCGTACAAGTTGTGGGAATTCCAATGATTGGATTGATGATTTTGACCCCACTGTTAGCGGCCGTCCGATTCTTCCGATCCGAGAAGAATCAATCGTCGATCGACTGGTCACGCTTGCGATTCCGATCTGTTGTTGTCCTGGTACTTTTAGGACTGCTGTTGACGGTACCACTTCCGAGTCGCGTTGGTGCGGGTGCCCTGCTCGATCTGGACGCGGCTCAGAATGTTCACGCGACCGTGAGTGGGACACTGATCGAGTCCGTGAAATCGGGTTCCCCCGTCAAGGCTGGTCAGGAAATCGTCCGGCTGAGCGAACCGAGGATTGAGTCGGAACTGATTCGAGTCGAAGGCGAAACGAAACTGCATCGCAACCGGTTGGAGAATCTGGAGCGTCGGCGGGTCCGTGATCCAGAAGTGGCAGCGTTGATTCCGTCGGTCCGGGAACAACTGCGGGACTTTGAGAGTCAGCTTGAACAACTGAAAACAACTGCGGATCGATTAGTCCTGCGAGCACCGTGCGATGGAGTAGTTCTGCCTGCACCACACCATTCCACGTCCGCAAGACGCGGAGCGTTGCCAGGCTGGACGGGCTCACCTCTTGAACTGCGGAACCGTGGTTGCTTCGTACAATCAGGAACGACAGTGTGCCAGGTAGGACCGGTGGAAAGTCGCGAAGCGTTATTGCTGATTCATCAGGACGATATCAACTTGGTACGAGTCGGTCAGGCTGCTCGCGTCGTCTGGAATGAACTGGTGGGTGAAATTCTGACGGGGCATATTACCGAGATCTCTGCAATCGACCTCGACCTGCTGCCGCGCGATGCGGTTTCGCGTTTGAATCTACCGGTCCGAACAACTTCGAATGGAAGTGTTATTCCGGTGGGGACTTGGTATCAGGCCAAGGTTCAACTCGACCTTACAGACTCACCGTTGATCAGGCGCGCTGCGGGGAATGCGAAAATCATTGTTGATCCGCAGTCACTTGGTGTACGAATCCAGCGGTGGCTCAGCAGGACGTTCCCGTTGATGCACCGCTAATGAACGCTGATCTACGCTGATGAAGAAGCGAACAACAGGAATGATCACTGGAAGGGCGGGAAAGGGAGATGAACAGTGACCGCAATCGCGGTCGATCAGCCCCTGCATGCGAAAGTCATGGAATGCAATAAAACATTCCAACGACTGCTCCTGCTTCGTACAGGGCGCCCTTTAAACTGATCGGAAGATAGTTCCGGCGATAGGGGACTGGACTGCCGGGGCGATCGACCCCCAGGGTGTAGACCGGTTCGCATGGGGAATTTGCACCGCACATGTACGGAATCAGGGGGATCCTTCCGAAGAAGTGCGCTGCAGAGATGAATGGCTGGATGCAGTCACCAGCACTGACGCTACCACCTCCCCAGGTCCGGCATGTATAGGTGTAGCCCAGGCGTTCAAGGTTCGGTTCTTCGAACATCAATGGCAGATGCCTCGTCGCTGGGGCTTCCCATTCGTAGGATGTCAGCATCCAGGGGCGACTGTCACCGATCGGTGAGAAGTAGCTTCCATCGGACTTCAACATCGAACTTGCCTGGTTCAATCGCACTGTTTCGGGTTCGCTGAGTTTCGCATCAGCTTCTGATCGTGCAATCGAGGCCGTCAACTTATTCAGCGGCTTGTCCTGCCACAATTCAGCCGCGCGGGCATTTGGCATTGGTTGAGAAGGAGCGACTTCGGTTTGGCCAACGCGTTCTGCAGGCGAGGGGGGTAACGCGGATGGGTCGACTTGAGCAAACAAGTGGCTGGAGCTGACGCAGACAAGCGTAAAGGCGACGATGGCTCGGGGGGAGATCATTCGGCGTGGTCGACTTTCAGAATTCCGACGAAACATGTGCCACTCTCCAACTCGCTGACATTGGTTTGACGCTTCTGGCGCCAAACCTGTGGATATCGCTCTTTCGGAACCGTACTCGCATTGCAATCAAGATTTCTGGCAGAATCGATTTTGTCGGCATAATCGTCACAGTTCACCGGATTGGGGGTGCAGTTAAGGGAGCGATCGTCCAGACACGATGAGAGAATCGGGGACTTGGGTAAGAAGTGCGGGGCTGCGCGCAAATCAGAACCAGGTCACCGGAACCGGTACGGCGAGTGCATCTGAACGAGCACCTGTAGCCGCCGGGTTAGGGAGTCATCAAATACGATCAGGGATGCGGCGCGGTTTTCGACCATACCTGCAATTGGTATTGTGTTGTAACTGTTTTTGAATAAATGAGATGCGTTGATTTTCTGTGGTTGGGCTCGTTGTTTGAAAACTCGTAAAAGTTGCGTCCTGAGGGAATCAGAAATCGAGTTCGGGACAAACTGCACAGGCAGAATGCAGCGATGCTTCATTGTAAATCATAAAAAACCTGACGTTTGGTAAAGCAGTTCGAGCGGAATGTTGTGGATGAGAGTAAGTTAGTCTCGGTAAGATTTTCAGCATCTTCTGAATTTCGCGGCAGTTGCGATCGGTGAAGATCGTCGCAGAAGCGAAATGTACGGCAATATGAAGGTCAGCGCGGTCGGACAGGAAGTCTCGGGACTGGCCGCAATTCAACGGGGTTCTACAAAATGCAGATTTCGACCTGGCTCTGGAACTGGCTGGACTCGCGGCAGCACCGCCGCCCGCCGGTAACACCGCTGGACCACGTGGCTCGCCTATCGCTGCGAAAGCTCGAAGAGCGGCAAGTGCTGTCTGTGAGCGCTGTATTCAACGCGGGTACCGGTGGGCTGACGGTCACAGCAGACGGCTCGGACATCGTCACCATTACTGTTGATTCGATGACTCAAGATGTCATCGTCACCGATAACGGTAATTCAGTCGCGATTCACGATTCGGCGACGAATACGGATATTTCTGTAACAGCTGACGTTGTGAGCTCCATCAATGTCAGTTCGACTGGGGCTGGCAACGTCATCAATCTCAGCGGCGTGACTGCCGCCGATTTCACTCACGTTGGTGGCGTCACGATTGACGCAGGAGGTGACAACGATCACATCGTCGGTTCAGGGTTTGATGATGCGTTCGTCGTTGGGAGCGGCAGCGATCTCTTGGACGGGGGCCTCGGCAACGACGTCTTCAAATTCTCCGCAACGTTCGGCACCATTACTGTTTCAGATATTTCGGGTAACAACGTTCTTGATTTGCAACTGATTACTGGTGACGTCTCGGCAAATCTCAATTCTCACGTCATCACTGTTGGCGCGAGTTCAATCGACTTCGGCTCATCGACAATCAGTACAATCGTCGGTGGATCGGGTTTGAATGACACGCTCACTGGAATGGATGCGGCGAGCAATTGGACTCTGGACTCGCAAAATTCCTATGTGAGTGGCAGCACCAGCATTTCGTTTGCTGGGTTCGAGACGCTGCACGGCGGTTCGGATGCTGACACTTTCGTGGTGAATTCTGATCCTAGATCCTCGCTGTCCATTGATGGTGGACTGGGGACCGACGTGATCCAAGTGACTTCAGACATCACGCTGACCGGATCAGATTCCTTATCTTTCGCGGCTGAAACGATCGACGTCGGCGAGTTTACGATCAGTTCGGTGGATGGTAACCAGAACTTTACCGGCAACCTTTTTCTGAATGGATCAACGCTGTCCACTACCGGAACTGGCGGGATTCATCTTGATGGGGACATCACAGTCGGAGGAATTTCAGCGAGCACAATTGAAGGCCATCTGGTGCTGATCGGAAGCGATCATCTTATCACTGTCGATGACGTCACGCTGTCTTCTGCAAACGATCTGATTGTGAATGCCACCGTTGATGGCGCTTTTGGTCTGACTGTTGATGGTTCGGGAACCGTACAATTCAATGAAAATGTCACCTTAGGCGGAGATGCGACGTTTTATTCAAACGTGACACTCGACGGCATGACATTGACTTCTGGAGGTGCCATTACATTCGGCGATGGGGCGAGCGGCACACTCAGCATCACAGGTGGTGCAACGACCGTCAGTACGTCCGGCGGTAATGTGATACTGAACGCGAAAACAACAGGAGACCAGAGTCTCACTGTAAACTCTGTGGGTGAGATTGCGGTTAACGCGGAACTCTCAGTCACTGGCGATCTTGTGCTTGACGCCGGGACTGCTATTACGATCGATGCAAAAATCGATCCCGTCACCGTCACGCTGACGTCGAATGATGACATCACTATCAATGCCGCCATCACCGCTACGAACCTGATCACGATTTCAGCAGGTCAGGATGGAACAGGTTCGGTCAACGGTACGGGGCTGATCACCGCTGCGACGATTGATCTGAACGCTGGAACTGGTATCGGAGATCTTGCATCGCTGCAGTTGGACGGTACCTCGATCAGCGCTGATACGGTCAGTGGTAATATCGACCTGGTCAACGCCAACGCAGCTACATTTACCAGTCTGACAACCGGAACCGGATCGATCTCCGTTGACAACAATGGGGATGCGACGTTCACGAGTGCCACGACCGCCGATGGCCTGATCGATCTGAAAGTAATCGGAGGCAGCCTGACCGTTGGGACGTCGGTCACTGCAGGGGGCATAGGTCAGAATGTCACACTGACCACCACCAGCGGCGACGTGAACTTGACCGGGACGACGACCGCGTCTGGTGAAACAGTCACGATCAATTCGGCGGGCAACATTAACGGTGCGGGGCTGATCACCGCCACGACGATTGATCTGAACGCGGCCACGGGGATCGGCAACACGACTGCACTTGAATTGTCGGGGACGACGATCAGTGCAGATTCCACAGATGGAGATATCAATCTGGATAACTCCAGTGGTTCTGATGTCACATTCACGAGCCTGACGACTGCAACAGGAACGATTACCGTCGATCAGTCAGGCGGTGGCAATGTCACATTTGATACTGTCACCTCCGCAAATACAGTCAACCTTCAAAATACTTCAGGTGACGTCACACTCGCCGTTTCGCTTTCAGCGGGGGACCTCATCGTTTCCGCGACCGGCGCTGTCTCAGACGGTACGACTGGCGACATTGCAGTCCTGAATAACGCCAGTTTTTCGGGATCATCGATCACCATCGGTGACGATGCTGGAAACACGTTCAATGCGGATTCGCTGACATTCAACTCAGCGGGTGCGGTGGTGATCAGTGAGGACTCGGCCACGAACATTGCGGGAGCTAATACTGCTCAAAGCCTGGACTTGGATTCGACGGGATCAATCAGCGATGCGGGTGCGACGAGTGTCAGCGCGACGAATCTGGCTGACATGAACGGGACATCGATCAGCCTGGGTGGCGGTACGTTCAATGCGGGAACGCTGACATTCAACTCCGCCGGCGCCGTGGTGATCAGTGAAGATTCGGCCGTGGATCTCGTCGGCGTTAACACGGCATCAAGCCTGGATCTCGATTCGACGGGTGCGATAAGCGACGCGGGCGCGACCAGTGTCACCGTGACGAATCTCGCCGACGTGAACGGGACGTCGATCAACCTCGGCGGCGGTACGTTCAATGCGGGAACGCTGACATTCAACTCCGCCGGCGCAGTGGTGATTAGTGAAGATTCGGCCGTGGATCTCGTCGGCGTTAACACGGCATCAAGCCTGGATCTCGATTCGACGGGTGCGATCAGCGACGCGGGTGCGACGAGCGTGACTGTGACGAATCTGGCCGATGTGAACGGGACATCGATCAGCCTAGGCGGTGGGACGTTCAATGCGGGGACGTTGACGTTCAACTCGGCCGGCGCGGTGGTGATCAGCGAAGACTCGGCCACGGATATTGTCGGGGTCAACACGGCGTTAAGCTTGGATCTGGATTCGACGGGAGCGATCAGCGACACAGGCACGACGAGTTTCACCGTGACGAATCTCGCCGATGTGAACGGAACGTCGATCAGCCTGGGTGGTGGGACGTTTAATGCGGGGACATTGACATTCAACTCGGCCGGCGCAGTGGTGATCAGTGAGGACTCGGCCACGGATATTGTGGGAGTCAACACGGCAGCAAGCCTGGATCTGGATTCGACGGGAGCAATCAGTGATGCCGGAGCAACGAGTGTCACGATCACGAATCTGGCGGATGTGAATGGGACTTCGATCAACCTCGGCGGTGGGACGTTCAATGCGGGGACATTGACGTTCAACTCCGCGGGCGCGGTGGTGATTAGCGAAGATTCGGCGATGGACATTGTCGGGGTCAACACCGCATCGAGCCTAGATCTGGATTCGACGGGCGCGATCAGCGACGCCGGTGCGACCAGTATGACCGTGACGAATCTGGCGGATGTGAATGGGACTTCGATCAACCTCGGCGGTGGGACGTTCAATGCGGGGACATTGACGTTCAACTCCGCTGGTGCGGTGGTGATCAGCGAAGACTCGGCCACGAACATTGTCGGGGTCAACACGGCGCTAAGCTTGGATCTGGATTCGACAGGCGCGATCAGCGATGCCAGTGCGACGAGTGTCACCGTGACGAATCTTGCCGATGTGAATGGGACATCGATTAGGCTCGGCGGTGGGACGTTCAATGCGGGGACATTGACGTTCAACTCGACTGGCGGGGTGGTGATCAGTGAGGATTCGGCCACGGACATTGTCGGAGCCAACACAGCGTCAAGCTTGGATCTCGATTCGACGGGCGCAATCAGCGATGCGGGAGCAACGAGTGTCACCGTGACGAATCTGGCTGACGTGAACGGGACATCAATCAACCTGGGTGGTGGGACGTTCAATGCGGGAACGCTGACGTTCAACTCGGCGGGCGCGGTGGTGATCAGCGAAGACTCGGCCACGAACATTGTCGGGGTCAACACGGCGCTAAGCTTGGATCTGGATTCGACAGGCGCGATCAGCGATACCAGTGCGACGAGTGTCACCGTGACGAATCTTGCCGATGTGAATGGGACATCGATTAGTCTCGGCGGTGGGACGTTCAATGCGGGGACCTTGACGTTCAACTCGGCAGGCGCAGTAGTCATCAGCGAAGATTCGGCCACGGACATTGTCGGAGTCAACACAGCGTTAAGCTTGGATCTCGATTCGACGGGTGCGATCAGCGATGCCAGTGCGACGAGTGTGACCGTAACGAATCTGGCGGACGTGAACGGCACGTCGATCAGTCTGGGCAGTGGAACGTTCAATGCTGGAACGCTGACATTCAACTCCGCCGGTACGGTGGTGATCAGCGAAGACTCGGCGACGGACATTGTCGGGGTCAACACGGCGCTAAACTTGGATCTGGATTCGACGGGCGCGATCAGCGATGCCAGTGCGACGAGTGTCACCGTGACGAATCTTGCCGATGTGAATGGGACATCGATTTGTCTCGGCGGTGGGACGTTCATTGCGGGGACGCTGACGTTCAACTCCGCTGGTGCGG
>CAIWEX010000228.1 GCA_903911795.1 uncultured Schlesneria sp. | reverse complement strand
CGGTTGGAAGCTACCGCCGGTGTCCGACCGGGTTTCGATTCGAGCGACCGGAACGGACGACCGCAACGCTTCGGCGGACTCGAGACATTCCGTCAATTCCGTTGCACCAACCGTTGCACCAAATATCGGCCAACGAGGGCACGCTGTGTCGTTTGGTGTCCATTCATCAGTCGACGCCAATGAGTCGATGCCGCATCGGGCGAGAGACGAAAAACCCGTAAAACCAAGCAAAAAAGCCTTGCCCGCAGTGTTTGCGGACAAGGCTTTTTTAGTGGAGACGACGGGGATCGAACCCGTAACCTCAGGCTTGCAAAGCCAGCGCTCTCCCAATTGAGCTACGTCCCCCCGCAGGTTTTATTCGTTTGACCGAATTTCCTGCAAAATCACAAAGCCGCCGAGGGGGATCGGCGGCTGAGGAGTGGGCGTACGTGGATTCGAACCACGGACCTCAGCTTTATCAGAGCTGCGCTCTAGCCAACTGAGCTATACGCCCTAACGACTTCAACACGAACAACTTTCGACAATCACACCTAGACAACCGTCGATCGGTGACGTGCCCGAAGTGGCAGTAGTATTGCAGCCGACGGGATCACTGTCCAGTCAGCCCGCACCTTGATTTTGAAAACGCTTCAACCCGCGCACCCGTCACAGGTTACGGCTCACACTGTTTCGTCTGTTTTTCGCCGGAACTTCACTCAATCTGCCCGAGGTTTCGTACAGGCGATCGCCAGTTGCGTGCTGGTGATCGCCTGTAACGCGTCCTGAGCGGTCGGAACAGGGAGCAATCCCCCCAGCGCACGACGACAGAATTGATCCAGAATGATCTCGTACGGAGACCGTTCCTGGCCAAAGGTTTCGACCCCTTCTTCCTCGTCGGTTCTCCAGCAGATCTGCGTCGGGCCACTCGTTGTCGCCGATCCTCGCTCGCATTCGATCAAGCGAGTCATCGTCGGTTCGGTCCTGCTGAATCGGAGAGTCGCGTGGAGCGGTTGCTGCTCCGCAGAACGTGCCGGAAAAGTCAGTTCAAATTGAGGCCCCGATGCGGGCTGATGGTACGTAATCCCTCCCATGGGGACTCCCAACAGCCAGGCACACCAGTCGAAGACTCCGACCGCTTCTGACGGGCTCGACGTCAACCAGTCTGCGGGAGTCTGATCGGGACGCAGTGGGATCAGCAGTTCGATCCGCCGGACTCGGCCCAGCTTCGTTGCCATCAATTCTCGCAGTCGAGTCGTCGCCGGAGTGAATCGTTGAGGAAACTCGGGCATCAGCATTTCGCCGAACTCGCGCGATCGCTGGTACAGGGCTGCTGTCTCTGCCAGTGAACCGGAAAACGTGTTGGCAAACAGGGCTGGGCGTTCGTTTCGC
This sequence comes from uncultured Schlesneria sp., assembly GCA_903911795.1. GTDB lineage: Bacteria > Planctomycetota > Planctomycetia > Planctomycetales > Planctomycetaceae > Schlesneria. Next base: position 3,796 of record CAIWEX010000228.1, on the reverse strand, counting down.
ACAGCCAGATTGGCTGGATAATGGCAAAACCAGCCGGGGTCGAGTATCAGCCAGGCGTGCAGGTCGGTCCGTTGAGTCAGCAGCCAGGGAGAATCGATCGGTGCTGCTTCGAATTCATCGGCAACGGATGCGGCCCGTCCAAGAACGGTGTCACAGACTGCTCGAACAGAAATCTTGGTCGAGAGTCGCTGAATCGCTGCGCGGTAATGCAGATCCCACGTCGAACCCACTCCAATGAGGGCGACTGAAACTTTCGCGCGACTTTTTGTGTCTCCCATCGTCGCTTCCACCACATCGTTGCTCGATCAGATGATTGACTCTGGTGGCATGGTAACGGCATACGGCGAGAATCGCACGGGAACGACCCCAGAGTCGGAAAGATTCAGGCAAACGGCGAGAAGCGGGTTCACGACCGATTCAGAATCTCACGCCTGGAGTCGCGTCCTGGCGAAGAATTTGGGTTAGACCGTCAGCCGCAGGGCGCTAGCCCACGGTTAGAGTCGAACGCTGGCGTGCTTCCGCTGATTTGTTGCTCGTGCGAAGCTGCTAGCTCAAGACGCGACCAGAAAGCATTTAGAAACGCAGAGGGCGCGGAGATCGCAGAGCAAAGACACGAGAATGCATTTGCCACTTACCTTGATCTCAGCGTTCTCTGCGCCCTCTGCGTTTCAAAAAGCAACTCGTTCGAAACGCAAGGGAGTTCGAGACTTCCAAAGTACCTCAGGGCGTCAATGGCATCGGACGTCGATAGCAAACCACATTCTTGGGTGAAAACCGTCAGGACAACAATCGACTTTGTCTTATACTTCAGGCTTGTGGGTAAGCTTAATCGCACCAACCCCGGCCACTCAACTTCGACCCCCAAAACCAAGACGTGGCTACTTGGAAGCAATCGCCCCTGTTGCCTTCTGCGCCGCGTATGCGATGATTCATTCAACTCTGGAAACGAGGGCCAATCATGAATCCAGTTACTCCGAATTCTGCCGGTTCAAAAGCAACATTCTGCGAAGATGTGGAATTGTCCGGCCACATTATCGACAGTCTGCTGCTTCCGAAGGTCCTGGATGAAATCACCGGACTGGGGGGCGAGTACCAGAGTCACGATATCCGCATTGGCCACAACCGCCACGATCCCAGCTATGTCCGTCTGACAGTGACGGCACCCACGTTGCCCTGTCTGGAAAAGATTCTGACGGCAATCGGTCAGCATGGTGCGGTTCCAGTTCAGCATCATGACTGCCGCCTGGAACCTGCCGACATGGATGGCGCATTCCCAGAAGGCTTCTACGCGACGACCAACGAACCGACCGAAATCCGGCTGGCGAACGCCTGGATCCCCGTCGACCTGCAGGAAATGGACTGTGGAGTGGCCGTTGATCGCATAAACCGGACGGCACGATGCGTTGCCATGGCGGATGTCAAACGGGGAGAACTGATCGTGATCGGCCGACTGGGGACTCGCGTCTTTCCGGTTGGTCGAGATGCGGAACACCGGCATTCGTTCGGATTCATGAACAGCACTGTTTCCAGCGAGAAACCCAAAAACGTCACAGTGCGTGAGATCGCCGAATTGATGCGTCGAGCGGCTCAAGGGAGCGGCAAGATTCTCGTTGTCGCCGGGCCTGCGGTGGTTCATACCGGAAGCCGACAACTGCTCAGTTGGCTGGTGCGTGAAGGATATGTCAACGTCCTGTTTGCCGGGAACGCACTGGCGACGCATGACATCGAACAGTCGTTCTACGGTACCAGCCTGGGAATCTCGATGGAGAGTGGCGGGTCGACGGAGGAAGGGCATGAGCATCATCTGCGCACGATCAATCGAATTCGGCGACTGGGCGGGATCGCTCAGGCTGTCGAGCAGGGATTGCTGACCGACGGGATCATGTACGAATGCGTCCGCCACAACGTCCCTTATGTGCTGGCCGGAAGCATTCGTGATGACGGGCCACTGCCTGATGTGATTACCGACTCGCTGGTGGCTCAAGCGAAGATGCGTGAACTGGTTCCCGGCATCACGTTCTGTCTGATGATTGCGACGACCCTGCACAGCATCGCCGTGGGGAATCTGTTGCCTGCTCGGGTTAAGACCGTTTGCGTTGATATCAATCCTGCGACGGTGACAAAGCTGGCTGATCGCGGCTCGTTTCAGACGATCGGGCTGGTGACAGACGTCGAACCGTTCCTGCGGGTGCTAGTTCGGGAGCTGGGTGGACCGGCATGAATTGCCGGGGAAATATGCGGATTGCGCGGGCTCAAGAATCTGCGGTGACTTTGCCGATAACGTCGACGTGGCCATCGTGTCGGCGGGCGATTTGCGTCTTCGCGCTCCGTCGATTCGTCCGTCACCTGCCGATTTTCACATCGTCTCCACACATCCGTATGAAAACTTCAACAATGCGGTCAATCGGCCGATATCCCATTACAGGGGACATCGGGTTCATGTGACTGCGCCTGTTGATCCTGAAAAATCCATCCGAACGCACCAGGGAGGGGCCGGACCATGTCGCAGCACGGGATCAACGTTTTGGCGTTGCTGAAGGGTGAAGAGCGGTACGTGTTTCTTTACGATGATCGGAGCCTCGATCAGGTCCTGCAGACCTTGGGACGCTACGCGGCAGATCCAGAACTGAGTTTTACTTGGTATGATGCGGCTGTCTTGAGTCAACGAGTCCGAAAACTGAACGCGGAACTGGACATCGCTCCCAGTGATGCCAGCGAAGCCCCCACAAACCGAATACAACGTCGAGCTGCCTAGCACCAACAAAAAGTTCCCTACGGTCGAAGTACAACCATGTTCGCTGCGATCGATGGTTTCCTGCGTTACTTGAAGATCGAGCGGAATTCCTCCGAACTGACGATCAAATCGTATTCCGAAGACTTCGGCAGTCTGCTCGACTATGTCCGGGATCGAGTCGGCGAAATCTCATCCCCAGCTGACCTGCAGATTCCCCAGCTTCGAGGTTACGTCGCGTACCTGCACGAGTGCGACTATGCACGGACCACGATTGCCCGTCGCCTCGCCAGCCTGCGCAGCTTCTTTCGGTACTGTCAGCGTGAAGGGTTGGTCACATCCAATCCCGCCAAAGTCCTGCGAACTCCCCGCGTCGGCCGAAAGCTACCTCACTTCCTGACGATTGAGCAGATTACAAAGCTGCTGGAAGCACCGCCTGCAAACGAAATCGAAGGGATTCGCGATCGAGCACTATTGGAAACGATGTATTCCGCGGGTCTGCGAGTTGCCGAACTGGTCGGAATGAATATCGAGAACTGGGACCGCGACACCAATATTGTGCGAGTATTCGGAAAAGGGAAAAAGGAGCGACTGGCCCCCATCGGTCGCCATGCCTCCAAGGCTCTCGGCGACTGGCTGGAAGTGCGTCAACCGGCCCCAGATGCCAAGCCCGCCGATCAAAAGGCGATGTTCCTGAATCGGTTCGGCACGCGACTGACGACACGCAGTGTCGGCCGGATGCTGGAAAAGTACCTGGCCCTGACAGGACTCGATCAGCTAACGACGCCACACACGCTCAGGCACACGTTTGCGACGCACCTGCTCGACGGCGGCGCTGATCTGCGCAGTGTTCAGGAATTGCTAGGCCACAAGAGTCTGACAACGACCCAGATCTATACGCACGTCAGTACCCGACGACTGAAAGACACCTACGATCAATCGCATCCGCATGCGGAAAAGAATCGTAAGGTCAAAGAGTAGCGGGACGCGCCGGTTCAGTCCGCAGGCCTGCAAATGTATTGCAGCGGCGACCGTCGGCGACTGTGAGCTTTCTGCAAGTAGACT
>CAIWEX010000227.1 GCA_903911795.1 uncultured Schlesneria sp. | reverse complement strand
GTCTTGCAGAGCTGTTCCTATCCCTTCGTCACAGTGGTAAAGCGCCAAGGTATCGGCATCGGGTTCGAATCGAGTCTGTGGTGTAAAATCCAAATCGTAGCGAGCCGTTCTTGAAATCCGGATTTCATCGATTCGGCCGAGGTAAAAGTACTGCATTCGATTCAGGTCTCGATCCAGTGGATGAGCGCCGATCCAGGTTCCGTCAAATGAGCGATTCGTCTGAACGGGCCGATCAAGAATTACCGTTTGATCCCGCTTGACTCCGTTCAAATAGAGGCGTATGTCGTGTTCCGTACTGACAATGGCAACGTGCTGCCATTGATCGCTGATAAACTCTGGATTGAGTACATGATTGGTGTACTCGGTGTCACTGGATCCAATGAACAAATTGTCTCGAGTCTTGCCGAGCTGAATGTAAGACTTGCCGGAAACCAGCAACACAACTTTTGCGTTTTGCTGGACTTCCGTACGAATCCAGCATTCGAGTGTCATCGGACCCCGCTGATGGCGAGAAAGACTCGGAATCTTCACGTAGGCTGTTAGACCATCAAACTGCAGGGCTGAACCGCTGGCAGGGAGTTGCGGATCCCGATCCCCCAGTGATCGCAACTCCAGTCGCCGAAATTCGATGCGAGTCCGGTCAGTCCGACCATCCAGCTCCAGATCGATCCCCAACTGGTCGCTTGCGGGAATCTGGACCGTTACTGCGTGCTCACCGTTGACGCGACTGGTCAACGAGGCATCTGTTTTGACAATCTCCAGAGTAAACCACTTGCCTTTAATATCGGGAACATTCTTCGGCCTGCGTAGAACCTTCCACGGCGTCAGTTCTGCCATGGCTCCCGTTTCGCCGGGCTGAATATCGACCTGGAAACCCTGGTTTTCGCGACCTTTATCACGCACAGCGAGATTAACCCCCGCATTTCCAGGTCCGACCAATCTTGCTTCACATCGCAGGTGAAACCGTCTTGGGGCTTGGGGCAGCACGGACAGAAGTCCTGAAGTGTTGACTGCTTCACCAGTCAACATATTTCCGTCCATCGACCAATTTGCCTGGCCGCTGCGCATTCCACTGGCAGCCGGTTCCCCATCGTGAATCAGTGACACCCAATCCGCTTTTTCGGTCACGGGTTGTTCTACGAGCGCCGGTTTGTCCACCGGTGTCATCGGCGGAACGGTTTCTTCAGGTGCTCCCTTGTTCTGGTCGCCTACGTTGGTCGAACTCCCGGAGTCGGTTCTCAGAATAGGCGGCAACCCGAATGCCAGCAGTCCCAGAACCATCACCACAATGAGGGCCACGGCGCGGACGCTGGTTGTGTTCGAGGGCGACGCTGGAGGGGGAATTTTGTTCGTGCGAGGCTTGGACTCTTCCTCAAGCTTTTCGCGAAGTACATCCTGAACTTCACCTGCGGATTGATAACGATCGCCCGGGCGTTTCGCCATCAACTTGTCAATGACTTTGCAGAGCCATTCGGGGATGTCCGGGCGCAGAGTACGAATCGGCACGGGTTTGTCATCACAAACCCGTCGCAACACAACCACGGCCGTTTCAGCATGAAAGGGCGAGGCTGCAGTACACATCGAATACATCACCGTTCCCAGGCTGAACAGATCTGATCGATGATCGACGACCTGCCCCAGAGCCTGCTCCGGCGACATGTATTGAGGCGTTCCGGCAACCTGACCTGATTGGGTCAATCCCACATCACTGACAACACGCGCCAAGCCAAAATCAGTGATTTTGACGCGGCGAGTCTCTCCTTCCAGCAGGATATTGGCTGGTTTGATGTCACGATGCACTAGTCCAATGTGATGAGCTGCCTCCAATCCGGCTGCAATCTGTATGGCAATCCGGACGATCTCATCAACCGAAAGCCTTTCGGACCCATCAATGAACTGCTGCAGCGAAGTACCCGTGATACATTCCATCACCAGAAACGGCGACTCAGCGTCTTCATTCACGGAGTAAATCGTGACGACATTGTCATGGCGCACAGCAGCCGCAGCTTGGGCTTCGCGTAAAAATCGTTGTCGTGACTGGGGATGCGATGCGAAGACGGGGGAAAGCGTTTTGATGGCGACGACACGTCGCAGCTTACAATCAAACCCCTTCGTTACTACCCCCATCCCACCTTTTCCGAGGACTTCGTAAAGCTCGTATTCTCCAATCCGTTGAGGAGTCGACGGATGCGAGGCCATAAGCGCGAGCTGCAAGCCGGACCCGATCATAATCGCGGGTTCGTCAGTCGACGCCGATTCGCCAGTGGAATCTCTCGACTGGACAATTGTCTCAGGAAACTCGGCAGCCGAGGAAAGAGAGACCTCGCTCAATTGTTCAGCCATCAATCGTTCGACGCGCGCACGCAAATCCGGATTTCCGGCACAACAGGTCTCAATGTACGTAGTCCGTGCAGCCGTGGAAGGCTGCTCTAATGCAGATCGGACAATTTCCAACTCGGTCACGTGGAGCCCTTCACCAAATCATCTTTTGATGCCACACCAACATCATCAAGAATTCAAGGGACGTCGCAACCCTCTATTCTGCTTGCCTTCCAAGTTTCATCAAGTGTTTACAAATCCCGAAGTCTGCAACTGAATTTCTGTTGAAAACAGGGAAATCAGGTGCGTGGGGATTGAGGAATTCTACTGACCCTCGCGGCCCAACTGCATCACAACAATACAGCTCCGGGCGATTGTGCGACTTGCTGTACGCCAGCGAAATTAAAGGATCAGTGACCACCGTCAGGGCTTCGCGGTCGCGTTTCCGCACCTTCAATCACATCCCCCCAAAAAGTCGGATGACCCCGTTTGGGGGAACCCATCATCGAAGTAGAACCCCTGACGTGGTAATGCGAACGATTTAGAAAACCTGATTGCTATTTGCAGGGAAAGGCGTAAGATCAATTCCGCTGAAATGAATTTTGATTGAAATTCACCTCAGCGAAAATCGGAAGACTGACTAAAGAGCACCCCGCGAGTTTCGGGTGGCTCGTTGATAAGTAAGCCGACGCTGCAGATTTCCTTCACACGGGAGACCTGCGGCGTCGGCTTTTTTTATTTTCACCCCCGACATTTGTTTTACCCAAAGACGATTTTGTTTTACTCAAAGACAAAGGAAATGCGATGTCCCTGGTCATCACCGGTATGGGAACGGCTGTCCCCGAATTTCGAGTTGCACAATCCGATGCCTTTGAAGCAACGCAGCAGTTATGTTGCGATTCCGACGAGCATCGACGAGTCATGCAACTGATTTATCAGGGAACGGGTGTCCAGGAACGCGGGACTGTGCTACTGGATGAACCCGTCGAAGCAACGGATGGGGCGACGCGGTTCTTCAGAACACGAAGTGACGCGGACGACTATGGGCCTACCACACGTGAACGCATGGAAAAATTCGAAGAACAT
>CAIWEX010000226.1 GCA_903911795.1 uncultured Schlesneria sp. | reverse complement strand
GGGCCCTGCGGCCCTGGAAATCGATGTAATAACAGGACCTGAGGCCTGAAGGGCCGAACATTCCTTTGGTCTTTAGACGCGTCAAAAGGAACGACCGGCCCTTCAGGCCTCATGAAGATTTTGGTGGGGGCAATTCCAGGGCCGAATGGCCCTGGCTTGGTGAACTACTGGCCCGTTGGGCCTCTTGAGGAACCTCATGTCGTTATCAATGCCAAATCGGCCGACACGCCCGCAGACATGCCAATCATTTACCAGAGTTCCTCCCCTACGTATGCACCCCGAGGTGCTGGGAAACTACTTTGTACGAGAAATGCAGTGACCAATTCGAATTCATCCTCGACTGATGCTGCCAACATTTCGCAACGGCCGATCACAGCAAACGTTGTTGTTCTGAAGCGATTACTGGCTGTGTCCTTGCTGGCTTTAGTCGCGGGAACTTGGAAGCTCTGGACGCCTCAGACTGTTTTCCCTCAGATCCCGTTGCTTCGGTTTGCGTGCAATCTGCCGGGATGGTGTGACTGGGTTTGCCTGTCTGCCTTGATCATCGCATCGTTCATGTTATTGGTGTTTGCGAAGAATCGTCGTGTCAGTCGCGTAGCAACCGGGGTGATATCCGTTTCGCTGGCGGGGTTCTTTGTGCTCAACCAGCATCGGTTGCAGCCGTGGGCCTGGCAGTTTTTTCTGTTGTCGATTCTGTTGACGCTGGCAGATGACACGACGGTACGAAAAGCCTGGATCTGGCTGGCGATCTCGATCTATTTCTGGTCAGCCATTTCGAAGATGGATTATTCATTCTTCAATGGCCTGGGTCCCGCTCTGCTGGGTGGACTGAAGCAGGCGGCGGGATTGCAGGGGGGTGAGAATCCCTGGACAAGAACGTTTGATGTCTGTGGTGCCATGCTTTTTGTGGCCGGGGAATTCGGGGTCGCCGTTCTGTTGATGTATTCGCGCACCCGCTGGCTGGGCCTGTGGGGGGCGATCGGTATGCATCTGACATTGCTCGCAGCACTCGGCCCGTTCGGCCTGAATCACTCCCCGGGTGTCTTGCTCTGGAATTTGTATTTCATCGCTCAGGACTGGTTTTTGTTTCGACCGGTTGGAAAGAATAATTCGATCGACGCGGAAACTCGATCGCCCAGCACGATTTCCAGACTCATGTTCTTATGCTGGCCAGCAGGTCGCGCGAATCGTGTCGCAACGATCGTCATCCTGGCCGCCATCGGATGGCCGAGTCTGGAATCGATCGGTCGATGTGATCACTGGTTGGCCTGGTCGGTCTACTCGGCACGACCTCACCAGGCAATCTTGCGTAGCGCATTGCCATTTGATTGCAAGCCGCTTCAAATCCCCTACTATGAAGAAACCGTCTGGGATCTTTACGCACCCGATGAACCGAACGCCTCGATTCATCACACGTCACGAATCCTGAACATCTTTCAGTGGTCTCGCGATCAACTGAGTGTTCCTGTTTATCCGCAGGCTCGCTTTTATGTCGGAATTGCCCGGGCGCTGGCGAGCGAACATCAGCTTCAGGGAGAACTTGAGTTGATCCCTGTGGCCGCACGCTGGAACGGCGAACGTCCAGAAGGAGTTGGTCTGCACACTCAGGTCGATCCGTCGCTGCCAGACGAACTCGAAAAGTTCTCAGAAACGTATTTCTGGAATACTCGGCCCAGGAGAATGCCCAGAGCCAATGCCTTTTTGAAGCTGGAGAGGATGTAGGGTGAGACAAGTGGCGTTTCGCCGCGACGGCCCACCATCATTACTCGACATTTGCTTTTGGTGGGCCGGCGCTCGACGCGAGCTGGTCCCCCCCTACGTCAGCACAGACGTGATTGTGGATGTATTCCGTTGTTCCGAACCCATTGAGATTCCAGCAGTAATCAACTGGATGAAACCGTCGAATAACCTGCGACCATCAGCCGGAACGCGCTAGCGTCCGGTTTCTGGCGATGCGTGTCTCCAGTCGTCCATCGGAACCGACGGTGGCGGGCGCACCCGCTTTGGGGAAGCACCCATTCAAATGCGTTCCATTTCGGGGGCTTCTGCAAAGCCAGTGCGCCCCCGCCACCCAACCGAGAGAAAAAGATGTGGGTAACATTGACTCCTCCCTACATTGAAAAAGCCGATTGCCCCAGGAGAATGCGTGCGGAACCTTGAACGAAATGGTGTAATGCTTCATCCTGCCATGGTTGTGGGTGGAAAACGGGTCAATTGCGGGGTTCGATCGTGTCGCTCGATACGCGTTACAAGATTCTGGAAAAAATCGGCTCGGGAAGCTTTGCGACCGTATATCGGGCACGCGATAACGAACTCGGCCGTGAAGTCGCGATTAAACAGTTGCACGACGAATTCGTGAACGATCCCCAGCGAATGGAACGGTTCTGGCAGGAAGCGCAACTGCTGGCTTCACTTCAACATCCGAACATCGTGACGATTTTTGATATCGTTCGAGAACGGGGCTGGCTGGTCCTGGAACTGATGCAGGGAAGTCTCGCAGAACGGCTGAAAGGGCGTCAGATCGACCTGCGCGCCCTGCGAGCGACCCTGGCCCACGTGCTGCGCGCATTGAAGTACCTGCACGCTCAGGGTGTCATCCACGGCGACATCAAGCCGGGGAATCTGATGATCGATGCCCGGCGACGAGTCAAGCTGGGCGACTTTGGTCTGGCATGCCGCGTCGCCACGGCCGACGGGAGCTTGCTGAAGGGGACCACCAAGTATATGGCCCCCGAAACAGTTTCCGACGACTTCGGAGATGTCGGGCCAGCGAGTGATCTGTATTCGCTGGGTTTCTCGGCCTATGACCTGATGTGTGGTCCGAACTTCGAAGAACTGTTTCCAGGCCTCAACGCCAAGGGTCGTAATCAGCAGCTTGCCTGGATGATGTGGCACGCCGCTCCCGACCGGCAACTTCCGGAAATTGGACGCGTGCTCGAAGGGGTACCACCCGACCTCGCCAAAGTCGTCCAGAAGCTGACTCAAAAAGATCAGGCTCTTCGTTACAAGAGTGCCGATGAAGCACTGTCCGATCTTCAGATCGACCTGAAGCTGGTGGGTGGACAAGGTGGTGCGGACGATGTCGCTCCGGAACCGGCCGGAAATAATCGTCGAACGTATCTGGCTGCGGGAGCACTCGGCGTATCCGTCCTGATGAGTGCCCTGATGCTCTGGCCGGGCGGCAATGCCCCTCCGCAGATCCAGAAGGCTCGCGGACTGATTCGCGATGTCCTCGAAGACAAGAATGAATTCACAGTTCAGGATCTTGAGCATTCCACACTGGAAACGTTCAAGGTCCCTCGCAAGCAAAAAATCTTTCTTCGCAACGAACGCAAGAATATCCTGCTGCGCGAGCTGAAGCCGGGCGACCATGTTGAAATGGAATTCGACAAAAAGCAGCCGGATCTCGTCGTCAGCATGACGGTCGACCGGCCGCAGTTGACACGCGGGACTCTGCGAGAACTCTTGCTGCCCGAATCGCGGCTGGTGCTTTCGATCGAAGAAGGCAACACGCGTGATGATATTCCCGTGCGAGTCCCCGACAGTGCCGAATTGAAATTGAATGGACTCCCCACCAAATTGAAAGATCTGGTGGTCGGTGATCGGCTGGAGATCACGCATCTCTCTGAGCCGGGCGAAAACAAAGGCCGCGTGCTGAATTCACTTGTCGCCCGCCGCATGTTGACGTCGATCGGGTCTGTCGCCGAATACGATGCAGACAAGTCCGTCCTGTCGATTCAGGTGGGCCAGGGTGCCGTCGCGGGTTCGCTGAAGCTCCCCGTTGTCGCCAACTGCAAAGTGACAATTAACGGCAGCGCCACTGCGAATAACGAGCCGTTGACCGTCGCAGGCCTGAAGCCAGGTGACCGTGTTTCCGTCCAGCATGACACGGAAATCTTCGAGATTGCTGCGACCCGCAGTTTGCAATTCGACGGGACTGTGCATGAGATTGATCTGGCACGTGAGACGTTGACGGTTTCGCTTGCTAATGGTGAAACTCATACACTGACGGTTGGTCCCAAGTGCGAACTGACGCTGGCGTTGGATAAGGTGCGATTGCCAGACCTGCGCAAGGCCGACGTTGTACGCGTCGCTTATTCGGAAGGAACGGACGGGGCTCTGAGTGCCACGACCGTAGATGCGCGCCGACCTTTTCGATCTGATCGCTGGACACTCGTCCTGGGGACTCAAGGCTATACCGATCCGATCGTTTCGCCGTTGAAAGTCGCGTTGAATGATGCTCGCCTGGTCCACGGCACGCTGCTGTCGCGTTATGCCGTTTCAGAGCAGCGTGGGACTCTGGTGGTCGATGGAACACGTAAGGAGTGGGAACGCCACCTGACCGACACGCTGAACAACGCCCAACCGCAGACTCAGGTCCTGATCTACATCGTCGGCCACGCTTACCGTGCGGATGATCAGACGGTCTATCTGGCCCCGAAGGATATTAAGTTGAATGACATCTCGGCCACCGGGTTGTCGCTGGATTGGCTGGCCGAAAAGCTGAACGACTGCAAATCGGAAGACAAGGTCCTGATCCTGGATGTCACTCCAGCCGGGATGGGCAAAGATACGATGCGCCAGGTCGCGGGCAAAGACGTTCTGGCGAGCCTGAAGGTGCCGTTCAAATCAACGACAACCATCATTTCCTGCGATGAGGGACAGCAGACACGAGTTTGGGATGAAAAGCGCCAAGGGTTATTCGCGTGGATGCTGTCGGAAGCGCTGCAAGGGGCGGCCGACACAGATCGCGATCTGCACCTGACCAGTCAGGAACTTTTCAATTACCTGAAAGTCCAGGCAGAGTCTGCAAAAACACGGGTCAATGCCGCTCAGACTCCGGTCCTCGTATCGCCAAAGGAATGATCCACGTGTGGCAGAAGTGGAAACAGCTGTGGACCAATAGTTCTTGGTTCCTTGTTCTTGGTTGAGGGGAGTTGAACCAAGAACAAATAACCAGGAACAATTCCGTCCGCCTCCTGAATCACTGCAGCAACGTTGGCATCAGTGTGCCAAGCATGAATTCGCGAGGCATGAGATAGTCGTGGTTCGTTCCGCGAACCAACGCTTCCTGATTCACTCGACGTCCGAGGACGAAGCGGCTGGGTGGCGGGGTCTGACCAACGGGAAGGCCCCGAAACGGAGGGGACGCTCAAACCTTCAGGGCCATCCGCTTCGCCCCTGACCCTGCCACCCCGCCGGTTTTTTGCTCGGTTGCCAGAAATGGAAAAGCGGAGGAATGCCAATGACGTTCGGCAGTTCCTCGGCAATCTACGGCTACCCAAAGAGGTGGAATGGGTGACGGACCTGGAATTTGAAGAGTGGATTATTGATTCGGGTGACGAATCTCTGGAACTCACTGCGTCAACAAAGCAGGGTTACCTCACGATGTTCGTTGTCGACGATGGCCGGTGAAATCGGACAGACCATCGGAGGTGGAATGCGAAATCCGATTCCATTTTTCGAAACTTAGTCAGGCTCGCGGTGTTTAACACTCACGCCCTGATGAAATAGTTCGCATTCAATCGAATTCGTCCCGGTTCACAAGAGAGATTCCCATGTCAGTCAGCATCGTGACGCGAGTTTCTGCAATAGCCGTTCTGTTTGCATTTGCCGGGGTGGCTCAAGCCGAACCCGGTCCAAATGGAAAACCCGGGCCAAATGGAAAACCGGGACAGGGAAAAGGCCCCGGGCAGGAATTGCGTAAGCGCTTTGACAAGAACGGTGACGGTAAGCTGGATCCGATGGAACTGGCGGCTGCACGCCAGGCGATGCAGGGACAAGGGTTTCCAGGTGCCGGAAAAGGTGGCCCCGGAATGGGTAAAGGTCCGGGCGGCCAAGGCGATGGCAACGGTCCAGGTCGTGAAGCGATCTTGAAGCGGTTCGACAAAAACGGCGATGGACAACTCGACGAAACGGAACGTGCCGCGGCCCGCAAAGCGATGGAAGAACGTGGTGGTGCAGGACCGGGGAATGGTCCCGGAAACGGCCCCGGTCGTGAGGAAATTTTGAAACGATTCGATAAAGACGGCGACGGCAAGTTAAATGACGAAGAACGGGCAGCAGCGATGAAGGCTCGAGAAGAACGAAAGAACTGAGCCGATGTCCGTCGACGAACGTGACAGAACCCCGTTGGGTACAAGGTAGGTCACTTCGTGACCAACCTTGGGCTATAGGACGTCACACCGCTGGAGTAGAAATCCAAAGGCAACCAATCTGCTCAGCCTGAATTCCAACCGGATCTGCTAACCGACCGGGGATGCCGAGCTCTTCCTCATATTCTCCGTGCCTCTGCGGCTCTGTGAGAGTTCCATTCTTGACTCGATCTGTTGGATCGAAAACGATTCCTGATCCTCGCCCGCTTTCAGGCCCTTTTGGGCTTGATCGTCTGACGCACGTTTCACGGACAGCGTAATCGAGATGGATTGGATAGCCCGCATACTTGACCATCGGCGGATTGCTCTCCAAGATACCGGCTTGCTGGCGTCTTTACGTTTTCACTTCTCAGGATCGAGCCTCATGAAATCACTGCTGCGACAAGGATTTGTCGTCGGACTTCTGTTCGGATGCTGTTTGGCAGCCGGAGGTTGTGGCGGCAAGATTGCGAAGCCGGACGGCAAGGGAAAGACCAGTCCAACCACAGGCAAAGACCAGGATACCGCGGAAAAAAATATGCTCACTGTACAGCGTGAACCCTACGGACAGACGTCAAAAGGCGAAGAAGTCTTTCAGTATGAAATGCGAAATCGGTCGGGCATGAAGGTCAGCGTCCTCGACCTGGGTGCCATCATCACTGCCGTGGAAGTTCCCGACCGCGAAGGGAAGCTCGCCAATGTGACCCTGAGCTTCCCGGACTGTGCCGGATATCTGGAGAACGGTCCCTACTTCGGGGGAGCCTGCGGACGCTTTGCCAACCGGATCGCTGGCGGAAAGTTCTCGATCGACGGGACGGAATATCAGTTGTTTCTGAACAACGGCCCCAACACTCTGCATGGCGGGAAAGAAGGCTTCATGAAGAAGCTCTGGACCGCAGAACCATTTGAGCAGGAAAAGCAGGTTGGCGTGAAGTTCACTTACGTCAGCCCTGACGGTGAAGAAAACTATCCGGGGAATTTGAAGACGGTTGTCACGTACACCTTGACTGACTCAAACGAACTGAAGATGGATTACTCAGCGACTACCGACAAGGCGACGGTTCTGAACCTGACCAATCACGCCTATTGGAACCTGGGAGGAGCTGGCAGTGGACTGATCGTCGATCACGAACTGACCTTGAACTGCTCGAAGTACCTGCCGGTCGACGAAACGGGAATCCCATCGGGAGAACTCGCCGCTGTCGAAGGAACGTGTATGGACTTCCTGAAGCCTCACAAGATGGGCGAGCGGATCGAACAGCCGGTGAATGGCTCAGGTGGCTACGACCACTGTTACGTTGTCGATGGCAAGAACGGTGAATTGCGTCCCGCTGCGAAGATTGTCGAACCCAAATCAGGTCGTATCATGGAGATCCTGACGACCGAACCGGGGATCCAGTTTTACACGGGGAACTTCCTGGAAGGGACCCCCAAAACTGGAAATGCCCCCAAACATGGAGCTTTCTGCCTGGAAACTCAACACTTCCCCGATTCACCGAATCGGCCTGAGTTCCCCACGACATTGCTGAAACCAGGTGAAACTTACACGCAAACCACTGTCCATAAATTCTCAGTGGCGAAATAGTTTCAATCGTATTTCTGAGACTCAATGCGGCCTGGGATTCCGTCGGGCGAGTGCTTCTCGACCGACGGTGAATCCTGATTATCGCAGGCGAGCCCGTTTACAGAAGCCGTACTTTTGCTCAGCCCATTTTGACGATGGCTTTGAGAAGATCGACTCGCGTTATGATCCCTTCCAGGCAGGTATCCATGACGAGTACCGCCGCGATGTCGTGGGACAACATCTTTTCCGCAGCCTGAGTCAATTTGTCGTATTTTCCGACCGAGATGACGTGCGAAGTCATGATCTCAGCGACCTGGATTATGGGAGACTGCGCCGAAGCATCCATCGCAGATGTACCACGCAACGATTCCAAAACGTCATCGTCGGACAAGATTCCCATCACAAGATCCAAGCCATTATTGCGGACGACTGCTAAATGGCGGACGTCATGTTCGCGCATCTGCATCCAGGCATTCAACGCGGAATCTGTTGGTTCGATTTTCCATACAGGAGTACTCATGTAATCGGCGACCGGGAAACGTCGCCAGTACTCGGTCGGATCATTGGGTCGATGAAGGCCGACCATACAGGCGCGCAGCAGATCCGTATCGGTCAACATCCCGACAATATGGTTGTCTCTCACCATCGGAAGCGACCGGATCTTGTGCTGAATCATCAGCCATGCGGCACGATGGATCGTGGTCTCACACGGAATGGTTACCAAGCCGCTCGAACAGACATCCGCGACTTTCAGGGAATGTCCAGCATTGGTGGATTTCGCCGGGCGGGCGGATGTTCCTTTGAGATTCGGTCCTTCGGAAACGACTCCCAACAGGTCGCGGGTTGATAGCATTCCGACGGCGCGGTTTGCAGCAACGACCGGCAAATGATGGATGTGATGGCATCTCAACATTTCCGCCGCTGACTCAAGTGGAGTGTTGTCTTCCACCATGATCGGATTGATTGTTCCCAATTCTTCGACAGTAATCACAGGTCCACCTCCCACACTTCTCAGACAGATGTCTGAAAAGTTAGGTCACCCTGCGCGCGTCGGAGATCAGCAATTCACTTCATGAATGACCATGCGGCTCGATCCATGCCGAATTTGCGGGTTTTCGCGAATGTATGCGTTCGACCTTCGGTAGCCTTGTTATGCCGAAGTCATTCTGTGACATCATCAAACGCCAGCAGCCCCGTCTTCTCGACAGCTTTCTTCGCACGTTTTCCGGACGCCTTTTTGGCGACTTCGCCCTGAGGATCCATTTTCGCACGCTGAAATCGCCGAGGAACTTCCGGGGTGGCGGGAGCACTCGTTTTCGGATCGGCGGCACCCACCAGCGGGTCACCGACGTTGATCGCGTTCAGCCGAGCCAAGCCGCGCGTGATGTACTCGTCGCTGATATCAAACCCCACGAAATGGCGTCCGAGTTTCTTGGCGACGGCCAACGTCGTCGAACTGCCACTGAACGGGTCCAGCACCAGTTCTTCTGGATTCGAACTGACCTTGATGATCCGCCCGAGAAGTTGTTCGGGCATCTGGCAGCCGTGAAAGCCTTCTCGCTCTTTGAATGTTCCGGCCACTCGAGGGAAGTACCAGACGTCTTCGTCAGGGTTGAACCCTTCGGGCAGGTTTTGCGGTCGCAGAATCCAGGTGTCGTCAGGAAGACGTCCTTCAGCGGCCCCGCGTTTATCCCCGTAAACCAATTGGCGCGCTGACGGAACCCGGATCGCATCTCGATTGAACGTAAAGGTCTTCTTGTCTTTGACAAAATGAAAAATATGGACGTGCGAACGACTGAATTTCAGTTTGCAGTTCACGCCAAACGTGTAATACCAGATGACCCAGCTGCGACAGTGAAAACCAATTTCCTGACTGAGGACCTTCAATTCGGCGGCGTATTCGTCGCCGATGGCCAGCCAGAACGATCCTGTCGGCTTCAGAACGCGATGCACACCCGAAATCCACTGACGAGACCAGCCCAGGTAGGTTTCCGCGTCCTTCTTATCTTCGTAAACATCGTAATCGTAACCGATGTTGAATGGCGGATCAGCGAATGCGAGGTCGACGGATCCCTCATCCATTTCCTGCATCGCCTTGATGCAGTCCATGCGATGAATCGTGTCGTTGCTCAGCATTGAAAAGCCTCCTTGCAAACTTCTGTCGACGAGTGCATAGCGAGTTGCCCCACTCCACATTGACTTATTGGCCGCTCTGTCGGCAGACCCTGAAGCGGACGGTGGAACAAACTTGTAACGCAGCCATCGTGACAAATTGCCGGTGAAATTTCACTCCCGCACAAAAAGTGAAGTTTGCGGACTCTCCCAAGTGAAATTTGGAATATCCGGCCAACAATCTGACAATCATCTCGCATCCCCGCGATGCAGGGTTTAGACTTCAGCGACCGAAAAAATTTCCGCAATGGCAATGACGCGGTCTGCACCGTCAACGAGGTCTTCCATGATTCACCAATTCCGTTCTGTAATCCTTGCTGCTGTCGTAGGTTTGGTGGTTTTGCCCCTTCCTTGCCAGGCGTACGTCCAATGGGTGAAGGTCCCGCTGACCGCCCACCGGGGCCATGCTGGTGGCAAAGGTATGGTCACATTCACCGAAAGCTTCGGTGAAACGGAACAAGGTGACGGCGCGAAGATCGTGATCGACATCAGCAATGTCCCGCTTCCTCCCGGAACAGAATTGGTTGTGGAGGTGCACGAAATGGAAGTGGGAACTCTGAAACTTGACTCCAAGCGCGGTGGTCGACTGGTGCTGGAATCCAAGTTCGGCAAGTCAGTTCCGCGAATCCACGCGGGATCCATGGTAACGCTGAAGCTACCTGGTGGTGGCGGAACCGTTCTCTGGTAATTTCTTGCGACTCGAGTCAAAGTTACCCACCATTTTCTCTCGGTTGGGTGGCGGGGGCGCACTGGCTTTGCAGAAGCCCCCGAAACGGACTGCATTTGAACGGGGTTTCCCGGAAGTGGATGACCCAGCTACTCTGTTGTGCTGGAAAGTTGGCTCGAAGCGAGCACGTTACAAAAGTAGGGTGGGACCAGTTCGCATCGAGCGTCAGCACCATCTTTGTTAATAGGGTTGTTCTGGCAGTGGACGGACGTTTCAGATGAGTCCTAACGTACGATCCTGGATAGTGTTATTGTGTGTGATGCTCGCGATCGCCATCACAGTACTCATCGCGGCGCTGTACATCGCTCGTGAAATCATGTTTGAAGTGGTGTATCCCGGCCCTTGCCGCGTGTGCGAAGACATTCGGAATCGCACAGACTACGGCCGTGTTGAGGAACCATTCAAAGTCACGCAATCCCTCGCGACAGCAGTCTGTTGGGGAGGACGCTCGAATGGTCACTGGGGAGGATTTACGCCGCTTCGAGCAGCAGCCAAGTTTGCGGACTACGAAGCCATGCGTGCCATCCTTGATGCCGGCGCGGATCCGGAAATGGAATTCTTCGACGAGCTTGGCGGTCGAATGTACAAGACGACGCTCATAACATTGATTGAATCGGAACGCTCGTCTATTCGACAGCGAACGGAAAAGTGCGCCGCGCTGTTGTTGGATAGAGGTGCATGGGTCGAGGATCGCGACTGGCGCGGCAGGGTTGCACTTCACTACGCCATCAAATCGATTGAAATAACCAAGCTGTTGATTGATCACGGGGCACAACTCAATGTGTGCGACCAGAATGGTGAGACCCCTCTGCATCTGGCCGCCAGGCTACGTCAAAGCGAACCCGCAATAGTAGTTGCGAGACTGTTGATAGATGCGGGTGCCGATTTCACAATCAAGAACATGGATGGGCAAACACCCATTGCCCTTTGTGAGGATTCCGAAATGCGTGCGGCCCTGAAGAGGGCGATCGATAGCCGAAGTAATACCCCCGCAGCGCCCAGCGCTATCAATGAAGGTACTCGACTCTGCAACGCATTTGCTGCGCGTGACAAAAGCTCATTTCTGCGATTGCTTGACGAGGGTCACGATCCAAATGAGGCAAGCACCAAAGGAGAGTCGGTTGTCCATCTTGCAGCAGACGTCGAAGATAGCTTCTGGCTCGACAATTCCTTGAAACGTGGTGGCAACGCGAATGTTGAGAACATCCGCAATCGTAAGACTCCGATATATTACGCGATTCGTTCCGGGAACATCAGCAACGTTCAGACGCTGATCGATAGTGGCGCAGACGTGAATCACACGGACGCTTACGGATCGACACCATTCCTCGGAGCAATCCTGCGAGGTTGCTATGACATTGCTGCTGTGCTTGTGAATTCTGGCGCTGACCCTCGGCATGTGATGCCGAACGGCGCAACCGCCCTGAATTACACTGACGTGCTTTGTTTAGGTCCACCAGACGAAGATCGGCGTCGTGTTCAAGAGCATTTAAGGCTGCGTACGTTGTTAAAGGGCCGAGGTTACATGACCGGAGGCGAATGTGTACGACCGCATCTTGTTCCTTGACAATTCTGATGGGCGATTCGCGGCCGGGTGGAACAAGCGGCGCTTCGCAGCGCCCGCCGAGTACTTGGGAATATCTCCCAATTTGGATCTTGGCCAGATGAATCGCGAATGTCATCCTGCGTTTGTGATGTACTCGCTTCGGCCAGGTGTCTAGCACGACAGGGTGGCGGGGGCGCACCCGCTTCGGGTAGCCCCCGGTCAAAAACGCATTCCATTTCGGGGGCTTCTGCAAAGCCAGTGCGCCCCCGCCACCCAACCGCGAATCCACGCAGGATCAATGGTAACGTTGAAGCTGCCAGGTGGTGGCGGAACCGTTCTCTGGTAATTATCGACTCGATCAACCAGTTGTGGGCACTACTCGACCATCAGAATCGGCTCGACATCACCCTTTTTGTTGACTTGGGCGATCACCGTTTCGTTCCACGTGTGATGGCCCAGGACCGCTCGGGAATGCCCCGTATCCTTCAAACTGCGAAAGATCAGCAGTTGCAGGTCATTGATCTTCAGACGATGTCCCGAGGCAATATCTCGGCCGACCACTCGGCTGTCTTCGGTGACCGTCAGGGTTCGCCATTGGGCTGCTCCACGAGACCGGCTGGGGTCCCAGTCCAGCAGAATGGGGGCAAACATCCCTTCGCCCTCAGCCACCTGACTGAGCGTCAGCCGACCATCATCTCCTGAAAATTGATGAGGTGTACTCAAGACTCGGTCCTGAGGAACCGCCAGCGGGAATGCGCGGGCTCGAAATCCCTTCATTGTTAACTGAATCTCACGCGTGGGAGCATCCATCCGCGTCTGGACATTGTCACCCAATGGCAACTGGGAGGTATATTCGATCCGCTCATGCGGGACTCCGCTGATGGAATCCGCCAGAAGCAGGAAACGTTGGTTGCGAGACAGCATGACGATTCGTTCGACTCGCAACTTTCCCGGTCCGACCATCTGCAATTCGATGTAGTCTGCGTCTGGATCACTTTGCCAGCAGACGCATGACCATTCGTCCGCCAGTTCGACATCGGCACCGCCGATGTTCAGTTTGATCGTCCAATCACCGTGAATCAGCGGACGGCCCGAAGCGGTGACGTCCAACTGGGGATAACGCCGGTGATGTGCCAGGGCCACACTATCGGCTTGAACGCTCCAGTCGCTGCGTAGTAAGGCGAATCGTGCGAAGTCGGACTGGTTGGAGGGCATCGAGGTGACGCCATCGCTGCGTGGCCGGGCTGGTGACTTTCCTGCCACGACGCGCTTGACGGACCGCAAATACGAACCAGCTGAGCCCAGTTCCGGCAATCCGCAGACTTCCGCTGCGGCAGCAAGAATTGGAAGTGGTTGCAGCTTTAAGCCATTGGAAAGAGCGGCATGACCATCCGGGCGACAGAGAGGAATGGCGCGTTCGACCAGAGATCGCAGCAGTTCGTCCTGGTCGCGCGTCCAGAGCCGGACGTCAAAGGCCCGAGCGATCCGTGTGATCCGAATGAGGGGGGCCAGCCACAACGGCAATCGCTCGACGAGGTCTGCGTGAGGGGTTCCGTCAGTGTCCGTGTTTTCGACAAGTTCACGCGAGATCATTTTCTTGCTGGTTTTCACCAGTTGCGCAGTTCCCTGGATCCCTTCAAACAGCAGGCCCGCCACATAGGGGACTTCGCCTCGCTCCAGCAGATTGACGTCGTTCGGAACGGTCGGATCAACTTCGGCCGCAAGATCTTGAGCCAGATGAATCGCCTGGATCAGCGAGTAACGCCACAGCCGCCAGTATTGCTGGGATCGCAATCGTCCACCGGCATAAGCGAGCAATTCCAGGCTGGCGGCGAGTGCAAAGGCGGCATTGGCCGTTTGCACTGTCTGAGGTTCGCCAGTCAGTGCGTAGACAAGGGCTTCCACGCGCTGGGCAAAGTTTCGAGTCGATTTGTTGGCGGGGCGTCGAGGTCCTTTGCGCGGCTTCGAACTGACACCAACGGCTTCTTCCAGCAATGGGATCAATTCGGCTTCGTC
>CAIWEX010000225.1 GCA_903911795.1 uncultured Schlesneria sp. | reverse complement strand
CTCGACGTCTTTCATATAATGGCTGGTCAGCAGCACCGTCATCTGCTGTTCGACCTGGTAATGACGCAGAAAACCTTGCACCTTGCGTTGCGAAACCACATCCAGGCCGATGGTCGGTTCGTCGAGGAACAGGACTTCGGGCGAATGCAGCAGCGCCGCGATCAGTTCCATCCGCATCCGTTCGCCCAGCGACAACTCGCGAACTGGCTGGCGGACCAGCGAACGGACTTCGAGCAGATCGGTCAGTTCATCCAGACGTCGCTGGAATTGAGCGTGATCGATCGCGTAAATCTCACGATGCAGGATGAAGGACTCTTGTGCGGGTAGGTCCCACCAGAGCTGATTTTTCTGCCCCATCACCAGCGAAAATCGCTTGCGGTACGCATTGTCACGTTGCCAGGGAACGAACCCCAGTACGGTCGCGGTTCCCGAGGTAGGATAGATCAAACCTGAGAGTAGCTTCAGTGTCGTTGTTTTTCCGGCGCCATTGGGCCCCAGAAATGCCACCATTTCGCCACGTTCGATCTGAAAACTGACGTCACGAACGGCTCGCACCTGCTTGTATTCACGGCGAAACAGTCCCGACAACGACGCCAGTCGACCGGCGCGTTTCTGATAGACATGGTAGTGCTTGGCGAGGTTACAAACTTCAATGATCGGCATGCCGGGATCATAACAGAGCGACAGTTATTCGCCGAGTGTCCCGACGAATTTCGGGAAAGATGAAGAAGCGGTGAATTGTGAAGCTTGAATATCCAAACTCGAAAGGCGTGTTCCGGCCGACGGAAATTCGAGATCCTGCAGAATGGAAACGCAGAGTGCGCGGAGATCGCAGAGCAAAGCCAGCAGAAGGCGATTGCCACTTGCCTTTACTTCGAGACTCCCAAAGTACCTCACGGCGTCATTGGCTCCGGCCACCCACCATCAATCTCAATACGAAGACTTGATGGGGTGTCAGCGTTCAGCTCAACCTTAACGAAGTCGCGTCAACGACCAGACGACAACATCAACCCCTCGCGAAAAATGGAGCAGCGGCGGTTCCTTGCCAATAACCAGACCATGTGGCTTCATCAACGCTCCGGCACAGACCTCACCACTCGCTTGCTGTAACGGCCACGGAACATGATGGACATCACCTCGAAACAGTCGACCGTCGGTCGACTGAGCATAAAGGCAGTATCGTTCGACAAGGAAATGCTCCAGAGTACCCGGCTTTGCTTCAAAGGGATCTGAAATCGGGCGATAATCTGCAGTAACGTCGATCTTCTCGGACGTCCCCTGACGGCTCGATGTGAATTCAATGCCAGCAGGGGTTTCCCGGTGTGTCATCCGAGCAAGAAAATAAGGGAGGTGGAAGAAAGTACGAGCTCCCCAGACAGCGAGCGAATTCGCCGCATCAAGACTCAAGAACCACACCCCAGGCTTG
Source organism: uncultured Schlesneria sp. (assembly GCA_903911795.1). Classification (GTDB taxonomy): domain Bacteria; phylum Planctomycetota; class Planctomycetia; order Planctomycetales; family Planctomycetaceae; genus Schlesneria. Next base: position 5,357 of record CAIWEX010000225.1, on the reverse strand, counting down.
CCTTCGTACTCGACATAAATACGCAGATTGAGCTCCGGGAAGGCAGAGACCCCCGGAATATCGGGAAATGGTCGGCGCATGACGCCGGTCATACGGAATGGAACCACGCCAATCCACGACGTTCCCGCAAACTCTTGAATCCGCATGCCGTCAGGAACCAGTCGTTGCAGTTCGGCAGCCGGCATCGGCCAGTGAGCGAACAGCAGATCCTTCCAGTTCTGTCGCCAGGTCCACGGGCCACTCGGCACGGGCCACGGACGATGATCGACTCGGGAAAAGGCGACATGCATACGGTGTTCCCAGCATCAGGTGGAAAGGATTGGTCAGCAGTTCGTTTGTTGGAAATTTCACGGCGGATCGTAGCCACCGGGATGCCACGGGTGACATCGGCAAATCCGCAAAACGCCCTTGGTCGAACCTCGCAACGCTCCGTATTTTTTGACCGCCTGAATGAAGTAGTTGCTGCACGATGGTTCGAAGCGGCAATGCTTTCCCAGGAGTGGACCGATGCACAGCTGATAGAACCGTACACCTACGATCAGGATTAACCCGGGAAGTTGCCAGATCAACCGAGCAAGATTCATGACAACGGCTCCGGCGGAGCCTGATTCAGCCGCCGTGACAGTCTTCGAACTAATCCGACCAGCGACTGTCGAAACGCAGGAAGCGAGGCCCGTCCGGCAGCCAGCGGAATGGCGATCAAGTCCAATCCACCGGGAAACGCGTGTCGTTCCATTCGAAACGCTTCGCGCAACCACCTCTTCAACCGATTTCGTTCAACCGCTCCCCCGTGTTTCTTCGACACACTCAACCCAATTCGAGTCACGTCGACAGAATTCTTCGCCAGAAACAAAAGGAGAACTCCATCCGCCCCCTTTAGCTTCTGTGCGTAGACATGCTCGAAATCACGACTGGATCGCAAGTGTGCTGCTGCAGGGAATGAATTGTCTTGAGTCATACGTTGCGTCAACTTTGGTGTACGACGGACATCTTGTCCGTCGCGATCTCGAACTCTGCAGTGACCTGTCAGGTTTCGTCGGAGGGAGAGACATGTGGTGGCTGGTGTGCATCAGGCAATGACGATTGCGTCACTGTCGGCTTGGGAGGCTTCAGGAACCAGAAATCGCGGCCGGGTGCATCACATTCCGGCAGAGGCCGACGAAGCTGACGTCGCAGCCGACCGGCCCACAAAATGGTCAGCGCAACGAGTGCCAGTCCCGCGATGACGATCCCGGCCAGAGCCGCCAGCCCCGAATACGCTTTGATCTGCTTTTCCGTCGGACGCGGCGGGATTTTCGGAGGTGGACGATTATCGTCCGACTCACCCTCGGCAGGTTCCTTACCAGCGGGGTCCGCCACAACGGGATCGGCTGCAATGGCCGTCATCGATTGTTGAACGATTTTCTCGCCACTCAGGCCGACCAACGCCGCGATCATGATGGCCGCCACCAGAACCTGGCGCAGATTCATCACGGTCTGCAATCTGGATCGTGGCGAAGGGACGATCATACGGTCCACACTTTCAGGCTGAATAATTTAATCACGTGAATTACCAGAGTTGTGAGCGAGGTGACGATTCGTGTTCCGCCAGTTTCTGATACAGCGCCTTATCGTCGTCGCTGATTTCCTTGGAAACGACAATCTTGATCACGACAAATTGGTCGCCCGTCTGGTTCGTCTGAGAATCGACAACCCCTTTGCCGCGCAGTCGCATTTTCACACCGCTGGAAGTTCCCGGCGGAACCGTCACCACAACGCGTCCTTCACTGAGCGTGGGGACTTCGATTTTCGATCCGAGCACCGCTTCAGAAGGAGTGATGGGAACGTCGAGGAGCAGGTTCGCTCCCTCCCGCCGAAAATAGCGATGCGGTTCAATCTCAATGGTCAGGTACAAATCACCTGCGGCACCAATGCGGGCAGCCGGAGCCCCCTGTCCCGACAGGCGAATGACCTGTCCATCGCTGACACCCACAGGAAGTTTGACGGACAGAGTCTCTTTCATTCCATTTCGATCAACGGCAACGTCCACTCGACCGCCGGTCACAGCCGTTTCGAACGGAACTTTGACTGTCGCCTTCACATCCGCCCCGCGCGCAGGTGCTCGCTTGCGCGACCTTCCTCCGCCACCAAACAGATCCCCCAGATCGACGCCCCCTTGTCCGAACAGGTCGCCGAGATCAACAGCACCGCCGCCAAATGGATTGAAACCTCCACCGCCGCCGCCAAACGGATTGGCCCCACCGCCAGCAGCACTCGCTCGAGCGGCCTGTTCGTAATTCGATCCGTACTTGTCGTAAAGATCCCGCTTTTTCTCGTCGCTCAGAACGTCGTACGCTTCCTGAACCTGCTTGAATCGCTCAGCCGCCGCCGGATTATTGGGGCTGGCGTCCGGATGATTTTCGCGCGCGAGTTTTCGGTAGGCCTTCCGGATTTCATCCTTGGAGGCACCCTTTTTGAGGCCGAGAGTCTGATAGAATTCGTGATCTGCCATGGGTTTCTTCATGCGGAGAATGCGTCTACGTGATCGATCACCCGATTCTATGACGACGCACGTTGACCGACAAGCCGCCAACGCAGATCGCTTTTGACGTGGGCGTCCCGGGTCGCAGGGTAGCTCCGATTGCTGCTTCGGCAATGGGGGTGACGAAGTCACAGGAAAGTTTGAAACAGGGCATCGCTGTCTGGCTTTGCTTCTGTCGACTGAGAGTTTAACGTTGCCGACGGTTCATCGAAGAGACTTCCGTCGGGCTTGCCCCGACGGGGTGCGTCCGCCCTCCGCCCGGCTTGACCGGGTGGTGGCAACGACTTACATGCTACCGATTCGGCCGCGACTGCATATCGGGGTCTCACCAACGGGAAGCCCCCGAAACGGAGGCACGCTCAAACTGTCAGTGCCATCCGTGAAGTCCTTCAAACCTTTGCGTCTTGGCGTCTTGAGCGAAGCGGGCGTGAAATTCATGGTTTGGCGTTCATGATGTGATGGCGGGATGTGACTCACGCAAAGACGCGAAGACGCAAAGCTGGGAAGCGAACAGAGACTGCGAGAACTGCTTCATCGCTTTCTTCAATTCTTGGCGTCCTCGCGTCTTGAGCAAAGTGAGAATGAGCCGATCCACTTCGCTCCCCCGCCGAAATAGCCCACAGTCACCACACGCAGATCTGCGAGCCTGGCTGGCGACAGTCTCTCTAATAAACTCGTTTTCTGGTCAATACAACGGGGTCCACCTCAAACCAGGAAGGACTATCTCACCACTCGCGAATGCACCCAAGACTGCTGCCGACATTCGGAAATCCTCCTGTGTGCGGTTGTCAGATCCTCGTGATCGACCGATAGTATAGGAAGGCGCCCCGTCCGGTCGTGGCGGCTGTGCGAAAATCTTCCAGGGGCGATTGTTGTGAAACGGGCATCGTTACTCGTCGTGCAAGGCGTCGAACAGGGCGCTCGCTTCGAGATTGAAGGACGGCCGATCTCGATGGGCCGCGGTCTGTCAAACGAAATTCGCCTGCACGACACCGAAGTTTCGCGAGTCCACGCCACTGTCGAACTTCTGGACGACGTGTTTACGCTCACGGATCGAAACAGTTCTAACGGGACATTCGTGAACGGAAAGCCCGTCACACTGTACACCCTTGCTGATGGGGACCAGATTCAACTCGGCCGAACTGTTCTGCTGTTCAGCGACGCTGAGCTGGAAGATCGGACGATCTCAATCTCGGATCGCGTGCAACTGCTCCAGAAGCACGATCCCGCCGACCGCTCCAGCATCATCAGCCAGATGGGACAGGCACCCGCGATTCCCGCGGCGAGTGTGACAGCGGATGATGACAGTCATTCGCCATCAAATCTGGTTGTGCTATATCGAATCACGGAAGAAGTGGCACGGCCGACGGTTTCGATGGATCATCTGCTGCAGCGAATTCTCGACCTGACGATTGAAGCAATCGGAGCCGATCGTGGCTGCGTACTCCTCACCGATCCACTCACCGGTGAAATCAAGCCGCAGGCGATCAGTCAGCACAGCGCGATCGCGCAGGATTCTCGGATGCCCGTTTCTCGCACGATCGTGGATTACGTTTTCAAGAATAATCAGGGTGTGCGAACAGCCGATGCCCAGCACGACAGCCGGTTCGACGCTGGCCGCAGCATCGTGCAGGCGGGGATTCGTGAAGCGATGTGCGTCCCGATGCAGGGCCGCCATGAATTGATGGGAGTCATCTACGTCGACATCACGACTCCGGCTGATCGCTTACTGTCCGCCGGAAAGCCCGCGGGTTTCCGTGAGGATCAATTGCGAATGCTGGTCGCGATCGGCAGACAGGCGGCACTCGCCGTCGAGAACTATCGATACCAGCAGGCGATCGTAAAGGCGGAACGGCTGGCGGCGATGGGGCAGACGATTGCCACCCTCAGTCATCACATCAAGAACATTCTGCAGGGGATTCGCGGGGGAAGTTATCTGATTGACATGGGTCTGAACGACCACAACGAAGACCTGGTGCGCAAGGGCTGGCACGTCGTCGAAAAGAACCAGAACAAGATCTACAACCTGGTGATGGACATGTTGACGTTCAGCAAGGAACGCCAACCGGCCCATGAACGAGCCAATCTGAATGAAACCGTGGCGGATGTAATCGAACTGATGCAGGCCCGAGCGACGGAATGTTCGGTCGATTTGAAATATCAACCTGATGCGACATTGCAGATCAGCACCTTCGATTCGGAAGGGATTCATCGAGCGGTGCTGAATATCGTGACCAACGCGATCGACGCCGTCGAAGGGTCTGAAAACGCGGTCGTCCTGGTAGAAACCGGCCATCATCGAGAAACCGATATGCTGTGGGTTTCGGTGTCGGACAACGGCCCCGGCATTCCTGAAGACCAGCGAGCCAAGATCTTCCAGGTCTTCGAATCGACCAAGGGAGCACGCGGCACCGGCCTGGGTCTGGCCGTCAGTCAAAAGATCCTGCGAGAACACGGCGGCGACATTTCCGTAGAAAGCCAGCCCGGCACCGGCTCCCGCTTCGTCCTCGCGTGGCCCCGGATCGAAGATGATGGTTCGTCAGGCCAGACGATTTCGTAAATGGTCGCCTCTGCGATTCAAGGAAAAAGTCTACTGAGACGATAGCCAATCGCCTTCTCACCAGTCGGCACCTTGATCGCGACATGATCGCGACGCTGTTCTCAAGTCGGATACGGCGCAACTCCGCACGCATTACCAAAAGTAATGACCTCGGCCAATCTCTCAAGCCGATCAAAAGGTTCGGCAGCCATCCTGTAGTCCCGACTTAACCTTCAACCGTCGAAGCACGGTAAATTCAGGGGATTTCAGAGTTGAAAGTGGTCGTGGCTAACTCCG
>CAIWEX010000224.1 GCA_903911795.1 uncultured Schlesneria sp. | reverse complement strand
GACGGGGACTCCATAGCTGCGGGACTTGATCGATTCGACCAGTTCCAGTCCGTTCATTTCGGGCATCTGCAAATCAGTGATGATGACATCGGGCATGTCCGCAGCAGCTGCATCCAGGGCAAGCATCCCGTTTTCCGCATAGCTCACAGTCGCATCTGAAAAGCTTCTTTCCAGAAGCCCCCCGACCAGACGCCGCTCGACCGGCGAATCATCGACGACGAGGATGCGGGTTTTCATCGGAAAGTCCCTTCACGAAAAATCGAAGTCGATCACGACGCAGCATTCAGCCAGAAACAGTCGCGTGTTTGGTCAATCCTGCGCCGTCGGACGAGTTTTGGCAAATGATCTCTGTCTGACGACTCACATACGCTCGAATCGAATAACGATCTACTTGTGCGTTGAGACACCACGCGACTCCACTCGCAGATTGCAGACCATCGATTAACGACTGCAGGCAGCTTCAGCTCTGAATTTTTCTGCCAAGCGCGTCCGTGAATTGTTGAACGGCCTGCTGCAATTCCTTGTAAGTCGCCTCAGCCTCGTGAAGTTGGTTTGTGCGGCCCATCAGTTCCAATCGTTCCGTGACCGCGACGGCAGCTTCTGCCTCGAAGGTGGAGAGTGATCCTCTCAGCGTATGTGCCACCTGTTTGAGCTTAATGGCGTCCTGCTGATCGATGGCGTCTCGGATCTGCGCCATCCAGTGTGAATACTCTCCCAGAAAGATTCCGGCGACTTCCTTTAGAAGACTCTCATCTCCACCTGTCCGAACGAGGGCGGCATCCCAGTTCAGTACCGCATTACTGACAGTCACGTCATTGGCGGCATGTACCGGAACCTGCTCCGAGACGATCGGGGTCAGGACAAATCGCTTGATGGCATCATTCAGTTCTTTGATGCGGAACGGTTTTGAAACATATCCATCCATCCCTGCTTGCAGGCAGCGTTCTCGATCCCCCTTCATGGCAGCGGCTGTCATCGCGATAATGGGAATGTGTCTCGTTGTCTGCTGCTCTTTCCGACGGATTTCCGTCGTCGCTTCCAGGCCGTCCATCTCTGGCATTTGCATATCCATCAACACGACATCAAAGTCCTGCTGATCCAGGGCCGCCAATGCTTCAAGTCCATTGTTAGCGACCCTTAACGAGTGTCCCTGCTTTTCGAGCATTGAAACCGCCACTCGTTGGTTCACCGGGTTGTCCTCGACCAGCAGGATTTGCAAAGGACGACACGTGTTTACAAGCGGCTCAACGATTGGCGCCGCAGAAGCTTCGCTGCTGGTACCGAGCGCTGTCAAAATCGCACGACGGAGTTCAGCGCGTCGAACAGGTTTGTGGAGATAGGCAGCAAACCCCAGTTCATGGCAGCGGGTCGCATCTCCACTGCGGCCACCGGATGTCAGCATCATCAGCGTGGAGGTGACGCGGTCAGGATGCGATTGAAGCCACTCACCAACCATGAAACCATCCATTTCAGGCATATGGGCGTCGAGGATGACCAGCGCGAATGGTTCACCCTGGTTCCAGTTCAATTCAATCGCTCGCATGGCTTCGGCCCCGCTGCTGACAAGCGTCGGCTTCATCTGCATCTGTTCGAGTAACTCCTGCAAGATGCGGCGATTTGTCGCATTGTCGTCGACGACCAGTACTGGCAGACCTTGCACGCTTGTTGGTGATACGTCACAGGCACTCGTCATTGCGATTTGAGATACTGCAAATCGCGACGTGAAATGGAAGGTACTTCCTTCCCCAATGTTGCTTTCCACCCAGATCGTTCCGCCCATCAATTCGACGAGACGAGAAGTGATGGTCAAGCCGAGTCCAGTGCCGCCATATTTGCGAGTCGTGGATGTATCGGCCTGTGCAAACGCTTCAAAAATTGATTGCTGCTTGTCTTTCGAGATCCCCAATCCTGTATCTTTGACACGAAAATGCATGACCACATCGGTTTCCGTCCGAAACTCCACTTCGACGTCGATGACGACTTCTCCTTCGTCCGTAAATTTGATCGCGTTACCGATCAAATTGATCAAGACCTGGCGTAGTCGTACCGAATCGCCAACGACGATCTCGGGAACCGCAGCATCGATTCTTAGCGCTAATTCAAGTCGTTTCTCTGAGGCCCTCAGAGACAGCGTGCTCACCGCCTCTCCGATCGACTCCTGTATGTTAAAGTCGATGGCTTCCAGATCAAATTTTCCGGCCTCGATCTTCGAGAAATCCAGAATGTCATTGATGATCCGTAGCAGAGAACTGGCCGACGAATTCACGGCGTCCAGATATTCGCGTTGTTCAGAAGTTAGCGAGGTGTTGAGGGCTAGTTCTGTCATGCCGATGATGCCATTCATCGGGGTGCGGATTTCGTGACTCATGTTCGCCAGGAATTCACTCTTGGCACGAGCCGCCTGTTCGGCACTTTCTCGAGCGGACAAGAGATGCTGTTCCGTTTGCTTCCGCTGCGTTATGTCTTCGGCCACGCCGAGAAACCCAGAGATTTCGCCTTCGGCATTGGTCACCGTTGTGACGACAAGACTGACGGTAAAATGGCTGCCATCTTTTCGCACATAAGTCCACTCACGGCGATCAAAACGGTTCAGCCTCGCATACGCGACGAAAACTTCAAAACCTTCGACACGGTATCCCAGTTCGCGTGACAATTCTGCACCGCGTGCCACGACCTCGTGTTCAACGTGCAGGATTTTGGGTGTCTGCTTTCCGACGATCTCCTCGGCTGAGTAACCCAGCAGATTTTGCGCACCAGAATTAAAAACCTGGATCAGGCCATTGATGTCTGTTGAGATGATCGAGACTTGAGTTGCGGCATCGAGTACCCCGGCCAGTTGAGCATTCGCCGCTTCAAGAGCCTGCTCGGCTCTTTTGCGATCACTGATATCTCGTACAAAACCTGTGAAAATGCGGCGATTGTTGAGCTTGATTTCGCTGACCGTTAATTCCGCCTGAAATGTCGTTCCGTCACGGCGAACGCCTGGAACCTCGCGACCGCCGCCGATCACGTGTTTCTCGCCAGTTGCGAGGTATCGTTGCAGATATCCATCGTGTTCACTTCGATACGGGTCAGGCATCAGTCTATTGACGTTCGTTCCGATCAGTTCGGCGACAGGATATCCGAACAGGGATTCCGCGGCAGGATTGGCTGACTCGATGACCCCCTGCTCATTGATTGTGACAATCGCATCTACGGCCCCTTCGAGAATTGCACGGATACGCTGTTCACTATTCTGAAGCGAAAGACATTCCGTTCTCAGGCGTGCCGCCAGAATTCCGAAGCTTCGAGTCACCTGCCCCAGTTCATCGCGCGTATCGACATGGATATTCACATCATCGGAATCTCCCGCGACCAGTCGCTGTGTGGCCTCATCAAGTTGGGAAACAGTCTGCATCACCGCCAGATAAAAGCCAACGAACAGGTATGCCACGAGCAGTGAACAGAGCAAGGTCAGGACCACCACGATCATTCGCCGATTCGCGAGCGTAGAGACTCGCGTCTGCAGTAACCGATCCAACGTGGCTGAGGTCTGTAGATACAACGTTTCATGCTCAGCCAATGCGTCGGTGCCCAACTGCCACACGTCATCGGGTGATACCCGCGACTCGGCACGTTTTGGCAACGCGTCGAGTGATTCAAGAAATCTGTTGGTGGCCTGAATACAACGATCCAACTCGGGCCGCAGAACTTTCGACAGGCTGGCGTCCGTAGTTTCGTTGATCGCCACTTCGAAGTGACGAATTATCGATTCTCGCTGAAGTTTGATTGTTCGTGACAGATACTGCAGTTGAAGATTGTCCAGCACATCCGCCGATTTGCGGCCCAGCAGACCTGAGTAATAGCCACGTGCCTGACCGATCTGCTCGGCCGCCTGAGGCAAGAGATTGACGGACAGATCCATCAGATAGTACGAGTCGAGATCGGGGTCCAGAATAAGATTCGACCGATCTCCGACATGGCTCATGAGGTCCAGCACGCTGTTAATCAGCTTCGTGTGTGGGTTTGTGGGATCGATCGGTGAGATCTCACTCCGATTCTCGCCAAGGGAACGCCATTCGTTCTTGATCTGAAGCCACAACGGCGAGGTTCGCAGTATTTGTCCGAGGTTGCGATCAACAACATCAATGGCCACGACATCATCTTGCAAACGAATGTCGACCCGACTCAAATCCAGAGAAGCATCCTTCTGATTCGCACGACTCCAGATTTGCCCCCGTCGTTCCCGCAGGTCAGCGGAGAAACGCTGCAAGGGACGAAGGTATTCTGTCCCCAGTTGTTCCTTTGCCGAAAACGCAATGCGATGATTGAGTTCGCTGACGAGAAAAAACATGGCCAGCCCGAGGGGAAGGCCAAACAGCAATGCGATCAATCCAAACTTGCGCGGATAGGTCAGTCGATTCAGCAATCGGATTGCCGGAGCGAAACCCCTTTTCATGAATACCATCTTTCGTGAGCGAACAATTGGCCAGCACACTTTTCGCCGAATTCATCGTAAGGAGTTTTACTCAATCTTCCCCACAATTTGATCGGTTCGCGAAAGATTGAAGCCAACAATTCCCGCTGGGCGAATTGCAGCAACCCCTGTGGTATTTCTGCCTCTTCGGTTTACCGCAGCGATTTTCTACGTTATTTCGAATGAGCGCCAATTTTCGCCAGCACTCGCTGGCAAGCGAGTCGGTCGTGTGAAACGACAGGGTGGCGGGGGCGCACCCGCTTCGGGGAAGCCCCCGGTCAAACGCATTTCATATCGGGGGCTTCTGCAAAGCCAGTGCGCCCCCGCCACCCACCAGTGCGCCCCGCCACCCAACCGCGAGGTTGGGCACGATGTTTCGAAGGTCATTCAGATCAGGAACGGACAATGCTCAAATCATCTATTCACGTGATTGCCTTACTTTCAGCGTGGGGTTTGGCGTCACATTTTGTTTGTGCTGCGGAACCGCTGGAACATCGCTGGGTTTACCTCCAGCAGAACTTACAGGTGACTGAGAATCTGCCGAAGATTGAATCGATTCTCAGGCGGGCAGCCAAGTCGGGATACAACGGAGTTGTGCTGGCCGATTACAAGCTGAACGTCCTCGATCGCGTCCCCGATCATTACTTCAAGAACGCAGCCAGATTCCAGGAGCTTTGCCGCGAGCTGGACCTGGAGATCATTCCGACGGTTGCCAATTTCGGCTACAGCTCAGGGATTCTCGCACATGATCCCAATCTGGCCGAGGGGCTTCCCGCTCGCGACGTGCCATTTGTTGTGAAAGGGGGAAAAATCGTACTGGATGTCGACAGCAAAAATCTGATCCCCGGCGACTTCGAAAATTCGAAGGGAGACACATTCTCTGGCTGGGGTTATCAAGACGAACCAGGGCAGGGGACATTTGCTGACAGCGTGGTCAAACATGGGGGAAAGTCGTCACTGCGTATCCAGAACGCTCCGGGGATCGAGGGGAATCGGCGCGTCAGCAAGCCGATCAAGGTTCGCCCATGGTCGCAGTTCCACGCCTCGATCTGGATCCGTACAGAAAACTTTGAATCTGCAGGCGAGACTCGGATGTTCGCCATGTCGCCGTCGGGTCGAGTCCTTTCGCACAGTCATCTTGGTGTGAAGCGAGACCAGGATTGGACGCTGCATCACGTGGTCTTCAATAGTCTCGAAAGCAGCGAGATTAGGTTCTATCTCGGTACCTGGGGTTGTCGTAGTGGCAAGCTCTGGATGGATGACGCCACATTGATCGAGGAACCGTTCGTGAATCTTGTCCGTCGCCCCGGCTGTCCGCTGACTGTCAAGGACGATTCGCGCCAGACGTCCTATGTCGAAGGACGTGACTTCGCCGAGTTACGTGATCCGAAACTCGGCAATACCCCATGGCCTGGCGAGTTCGACGTTTACCATGAACCGCCGTCGCTCACACTGTCACCCGGCTCGACGATTAAAGAAGGCCAAAAACTGCTGGTCAGCTACAGCCACGCCGTCACAATCTACGACGGTCAGGTTCCGTGCTCATTGACTGAACCAAAGGCCTTCGAGATCGTCGAGGATCAAGTTCGCCGTGTGCAACAACTGTTCAAGCCAAAGACCTATTTCCTTAGCCACGACGAAATCCGAGTGGCCAATTGGAGCGACCCGGAACGAGCCTCGGGCAAATCGGCCGGGGTGCAACTTGCCGAAAACGTGCGTCGCTGTGCCGAGATCATTCGCAGGATCGACCCCAATGCCAGGTTGTGCATCTGGAGCGACATGTTTGACCCGCACCACAACGCCGTCAAGGACTTTTACCTCGTCAATGGCGACCTGACCGGCTCATGGAGGGGCCTGCCGAAAGACACAATCATCATCAACTGGAACAGCGGCAAACCGTCTCCCAGCCTGAAACACTTCGCTGATCAAGGCCACACGCAGGTTCTCGCGGGGTACTACGACGCTCCTCCCGGCCGCATTCGCGACTGGCTCGACGTCGGCAAAGACGTGCCCAAAAGTCTTCGCGGGGCGATGTATACCACCTGGCAAGGCAATTTCACCGATCTGGAGGCTTTTGCAGCCGCTGCCTGGGGCAGTCCCAACGAATTGACCGTCCAGTGAATTCAGGAATCTCTCAGGTTCCCTGATTCGTTCGACGCGAACTGGAGTCCCGCTTGCTGTTCGTGTTCGTTCCTCAGACAATGCTTTTTCGCCATTTGCTGGTACTACTTGACGTGTAAAACACCGAACGACAAGACATTCGACTTATGGATATTGCCAAGACTCTGATCCGACACGGACTGGTTTCCCGCGAGCAAATCGATTCCACCCTGCCTAAAACGGGGGGACGTCGGCTGGATCGTGTGCTCGTTGAACTGGGGATTGTTTCGGAAGATGATGTTTTGAAGGCGTTTGCCGATGAACTTGGCATGCCGTTCGTCGATGTCAAACGAGAACTGATTGACCGTGAACTGCTGATGCAGTTTCCGACAACGGCCGTCTTTCGACATTCATTGCTGCCGATTTCACGCAAGAACGGCAGCGTCGTCGTTGCGACGTCAGACCCCTTCAACCTGGAAGCTCTGGAAGAACTGGAATCTGTCAGCGGATTCCATCTGGTCCCTGTCCTGGCCCGTCGCCTGGATGTGGTCGATCTGATCAAGGAACATCTGGGGGTGGGTGGGGACACCCTGAATGAACTGGTTGCGCAGCGTTCGGCCGATGGCGTTGAACTGTTGAGTGATATTTCCCAGGACGACGGTGACCTGGCCCAGCAGGCCGAGAACGCCTCGGTCATCAAACTGGTCAACGAACTGCTGCTCGAAGCCTTGGAGCAGCAGGCGAGTGACGTGCATATCGAGCCCCAGGAAAACGGGCTGATCATCCGGTATCGCGTCGATGGATTGCTTCGCGTTCAACCGGTGCCTGAATCGATCATGCACTTCTACGCAGCGATCGTGACCCGACTAAAGATCATGTCCAAGCTGAACATTGCCGAGAAGCGTGTTCCCCAGGATGGACGTATCAAGCTGAAAATCTCGGGGCGTGAAATCGATGTCCGTGTTTCGATCATCCCGATGATCTATGGCGAAGGGGTCGTCCTGCGACTGCTCGACAAAAGTCGGATGGTCTTCAACTTGAAAAACGTCGGTATGCCGGACGCCATGGCAAAGACGTTTCACGAATTGATTGCGATGCCGCACGGTATTGTGCTGGTCACAGGTCCCACCGGGAGCGGAAAGACTTCGACGCTTTACAGCGCGCTCAACGAGATCAAAGATCCGTCGATCAAGATCATCACGGTGGAAGACCCCGTGGAATATCAGAATCCGGGGATCAGCCAGATCCAGGTTCACAGCAAGGTCGGCCTGACGTTTGGTGCCGGTCTGCGCAGTATTCTGCGACACGACCCTGACGTGATTCTGATCGGTGAAATTCGCGATGGCGAAACGGCTGAGGCTGCGATCCAGGCGTCATTAACCGGCCACCTCGTTTTCAGCACACTGCACACCAACGACGCCCCCAGTGCCTTCGCACGACTGATTGATATGGGTGTGGAACCCTACCTGGTCGCCAGTACTGTGGAAGGAGTCCTGGCACAGCGACTGGTGCGAGTCCTGTGCAAGAAGTGCAAAGTGGCCTACAAGCCAGATCCGGAAGAAGTCCCTGAAGACTTCCCGCGTCCCATTCCCGAAAACTTCTGGAAGCCTGCCGGTTGTCGCGAGTGCCGCGGGACCGGTTATTCAGGTCGACGAGCAATCTTCGAACTGCTTCGCACCGATCCCGAAATCGGTCGCCTTTGTGTAGCCCGAGCCAGTTCCACTACGATTCGCGACCACGCCCTGAAGAACGGCATGGTGACACTGCGACTCAACGGGTATCAGCGCGTCATTGATGGAACAACGACACTGGATGAGGTTCTGCGAATCACCAAGGGTGACGTTGCGTAGAACTACGCCTTACGAATAAATTCCGCAGCGTAACTGCGGACTCGTTGCCCGTTCAAGACGTGGAACATGCGTAATTGCTGCACGGTTTCCTGGCTGAAGCGGCCCAGCGGGACGTGGATCAGTTTCTTTCCATAACGTTTGGCAAGACGACGCCAGGCGGGACCAGGAGGAGCATAGCTGAGCAGTGCCACGTGGCGTTCGCGGGCGTGGAAACACGCTGCAGCTAACAGACGCTCTTCCATCGTGTCGACGAAATCAAAACGTCCGTTCGACCAGATGTCTGGAACAGGGCGTGGCGGAAACAGGAACATCGCGCCGCCGTAGGTCGCTTGTCCAATCCCCGGGCCGACCATGTTCTCCAGATAGTTCGAGGCGAACAGCGCCAAGGTCGATTCGTCATGGTGTTCCGCGTGCCAGGTGACTCGCCAGGGATAGTCGCGGGGATCGGCCGGGCTGTCGAACAGCATCACGACACAATCCAGGCTTCCGCGTGTCGGAGGCAGCACTTTGACGTACAAGTCGCCTGTGTGCCAGTTACGCAACGTCTCGCGGATATCGAGGCCATCTTTCAGGCTGGCGCTGAACTTTTCACTGCGAGCCAGATCCGTTCCCAGCATTGTCAGGGCAGTGTCTTTAACGTGCGTTCGGAACCGTTCGACAGCGACGTCTTCAGGTGGCCAACTGCATTGATGATACGGATTCCACCGCATCTGCCATTCATCCTGTTTCGGCTTGGGAGGCTGCGGCTTCAATCG
>CAIWEX010000223.1 GCA_903911795.1 uncultured Schlesneria sp. | reverse complement strand
GGTCACGCAAGGTTTGTAACAGTTCGTCAGGATTGCGAATGACACGCGCGGCCTGGCGTGATAGCAGAGCCTCGGTGATTTCCTTGAAGTTCCAGGTGTTCGGGCCGAACAGGATTGCCGCGCCGTAGCCCGCGGGTTCCAGCATGTTTTGTCCACCTCGATTGGTCAGGCTTCCACCAACAAATGCAAAGTCGGCCAGACCCCAGCAGGCGGCGAGTTCCCCCAGCGTATCTAACAGCAGAACCGGCGAAGTCGGATTTCCATTAATGGTCGCACCTGAGGCCGACGTCGACTCGCTCCGCCGCACAAGTGGAACCCCACGTTGATGGACCAGTTCGGCAACTTCGTCAAACCGTTCCTTGTGCCGTGGAACCAGAATCAAACGCAGGTTCGGATAGTCCTTTCGCAGCATGCGCCAGGCGTCGAGGGCATACATTTCTTCCGGCGATTGCGTACTTCCAGCAATCAGGACCTGTTCGTCAGGCTTGATACCAAACGCACGCCGTAGCTCCGTCGTCCTGGGATTATTACGGTCTGATTCCACGCGATCAAACTTGA
Organism: uncultured Schlesneria sp.; assembly: GCA_903911795.1. GTDB lineage: Bacteria > Planctomycetota > Planctomycetia > Planctomycetales > Planctomycetaceae > Schlesneria. Next base: position 3,455 of record CAIWEX010000223.1, on the reverse strand, counting down.
TGTTACCAGTCACTGTCAGTCGATCCGCTTCCCCTCCCAGATCCTGCAACCGCTTGGCAAACGTTGCATTCTGAGTGGCGAGGACCTGAAAGCAATTGAGCACTCGGCGCATCAGGGGCTTCACGCGCGAATATCCACGAAAGCTCTTTTCGCCGATTCGTCCGTTGATCAGAGCCAGAGGGATCTGCTGGCGGCGACACTGAAAAATAAAGTTCGGCCAAAGCTCCAGTTCGACCAGCACGACGAGATCGGGCTGTATGCTTTTGAGGGCTCTTGAAACACCCCAGGTGAAATCGAGCGGGAAGTACGAGACTGTGTGCTGAGGGTACTTGGTCCGAGCGACATCGTAGCCGGTGTCAGTGGTTGTTGTGACGAATAACTCGGCATCCGGGAATCGGGCCTGAGTTTCGTCGAGAACTTTCTGAAGCTGCAGCACTTCGCCGACACTGACTGCATGGAACCAGATGCAGCGGCGATCAGGAAACTTCCGTGAGACTGAACCCGTCAGCTTTTCTCGCCAGCCCCCCCGGTACTTGCCGTGCCGGATGCGCCGATAAACCAATAGCGGCGACACCGTCAGCAACAGTCCCGAGTAGACGAGATTCAAAAACCAGCCGACGATCCAGGGCATCCATTCCCCTTTCAGCCTGAGTTCACGCGAACGTCATTCCGTTCTAATTCAGTTCGACGTGTTTATGCAATTGTGGCCTGTGCGCAAAAGCACCGGGTGGCCGGGGCTGGAGCGTCTTCGCGAAGCCCCGGAAAACATAATCTCACCGAAGACCGGGGCTTCCCTTCGGTCCAGCCCCGTCCACCCAAATCGAAAAAGACACTTTCCCAGCCCGAAGGGCGGCTCAAAAGGTTTTGACGAGTTATGCCCCGTGACACTTCTTGTACTTCTTTCCGCTGCCACAGGGGCAAAGATCATTACGACCGACTCGATCACCATAGTTGCGGATCGGTTCGATCGGTTGACTGCTTTCGATCGCCTGATTTCCTCCCGACAAGGCCGGGTGGTCATCTGGTATGTCTTCAACCGGCGAGGCATGTTCGGTCGAGGTGATCTGCCAGACAGATTCAGAAGTTTCAGGAACCTGCACTTCGATACGGAAGACTGTTCCGGTCACCTGAGCGGCGATGCGATCCCACATCTGCTCGAACGCTGCCATCCCTTCGCGGCGATATTCGGTCTTCGGATCCTTCTGAGCATACCCGACCAGCCCGATACCGGATCTCAAATGATCCATGAAGTACAGATGATCCTTCCACGACGTGTCGAGCGTGTCGAGGATCACCTGGCGTTCTGCCGAATAGAGTTCGCGTCGATACTTTCTCTCGTACGCCTGACGAACGGCGTTTGCCAATTCACGGCGGTGCGAATTGACGAAGTCATCAGGGTCAAGTGCAGAGCCGAATTCCTGGTTCGACCAGTTGATGAGTTCGATCGCAGCATCCTGATTGGTCACCGGATCAGGAGTCAGCAGCGACGCCGGGGTCGCTGCGTGTCCGTTGACTGCCGGAGCACAGGCCTTGTCCAGTCGTGAATTCAACTGCTCAAAAGATTGTCCTCGTTCAAAGTACTGCTGACTGAGATCCATCAGCATGCGAGCGAGGTCCGCGCGTGAACGACCTTCAAACGCCTCGGGCGGAATCTGCGTGTCGAAGCGGTACGAAGCCCACTGAGCCAGACCTTCGCGGTTGTATCGTTCGCCTCCACGATTGTCATCGGACATGTATTGCGACATGCCAACGGAAACAGGGAGTTCAATTTCCTTGAATCGATACAGATTGACGATCTGTTCCTTGATCAACTTCGCCGTATCTTCGGGGTTCTTGCTGGCGAATTCTGTCGGCGGGATTTCAATGCCATACTGCTGGCGGATCCATCCCGACAGTGACTGACGGCCCCAATCTTCTTTCAGGAATGTTTCGGCTGGCGAATAGTCGAATCGTTGAATCGCTTCGCAGGCACGCGTGTACAACGTCTGCTGCAGTTCTTCAAACTCGATCTTCTTCAATTCGCGTTCGCTGGTGTTCAGGCCGAAGCGGCGGTTGATCCACATCGACATCGCCTGCCAGTTGCGATCGCGGTCATTTTCGACTTCACGTGGCAGGTTTTCTTCGATCTTTTCCTGAATCTGAATATCTGCCTGGCGTTCAGCAGTGGACTTCAGAAAATCGACCAGGTTTTCGGGTTCGATCCCGCGAATGTCACGCAGTTCCAATTCGATTTCGCACTGCTGGCGTGCCCATTCGACGATTGTCTCCCAGCGGTACGATGGCTTGAGGAATTGTGCTGTCCAGCGAGCCAGTTGCTTGTCGATCATCGCCAGAATCAACGTACGGCAATCCGACCCTTCAAGAACCCCCTGGCGGTAGGTGTAAACACGTTTCCGCTGCTCATCCATCACTTCGTCGTATTCGAGCAGATTCTTACGCTGTTCGAAGTGTCGTTCTTCGACTTTCTTCTGCGAACTTTCGATCTGACGAGTCACCATCTTGCTTTCGATGCGTTCGCCTTCCTGCATACCGAGTGCGGCGAGCCATTCCTTGACCCATTCCCCGCCGAACTTCCGCATCAGATCGTCTTCCAGTGACAGGAAGAATCGGCTGGACCCGTTATCCCCCTGGCGACCGGCACGACCTCGCAACTGCAGGTCGATTCGGCGTGATTCATGTCGTTCTGTCCCGACGACATGCAGCCCACCCAGTTCGGCGACCTTGCGACCTTCGTCGGCCATCCCTTCCCTGACTGCGATGGCCTTCGTCAGCGCATCCCATTCCGACTTGGGAACATCCAGACGCGATTCGTACTTCAGCTTCAGTTCATCCCAGGCCATGTATTCGGGGTTCCCACCCAGAATAATGTCGGTACCGCGACCTGCCATGTTGGTGGCTATCGTGACCGCATTTTTGCGACCTGCCTGAGCAATCGTTTCGGCTTCCCGTTCGGCGTATTCGGGCTTGGCATTCAGCAGCTTATGCTTGATGCCGCTGCGTGTCAGCATGTGGCTGAGTTTTTCCGAGTTCTCGATCGATACCGTACCGAGCAGAACCGGGCGACCGGTTTCGTGAACTTCCTTGATCTCTTCGACGACGGCGTCCCATTTTTCCCGCTCTGTGCGGTAAATGGCGTCTGGATAGTTGATCCGCTTGAGTGGCCGATTGGTGGGGACCGAGACCACATCCAGATTGTAGATTTTGACGAATTCCGACGCTTCGGTCATGGCCGTACCGGTCATCCCCGACAGCTTCTTGTACAGCTTGAAGAAGTTTTGCAGAGTGACCGTTGCCAGGGTCTGCGTCTCTTCCTTGATCTTGACCCCTTCCTTGGCTTCGACGGCTTGGTGCAAACCATCGCTCCATTGGCGGCCTTCCATCATACGGCCGGTGTGCTCGTCAATGATGATGACTTCACCATTACGAACGATGTAATTGACATCGCGCTTGTACAG
>CAIWEX010000222.1 GCA_903911795.1 uncultured Schlesneria sp. | reverse complement strand
CCCCTCCCTCCGAACCGGACGGGCGGATTTCCCGCATCCGGCTCTCCGGTTGATGGTTTACCTTCGTGAGGATTGACGAGAGGCCGCAAGGGCGGCGGATAGACTGAACAGCCCTTGTTGCCCAAAGAATGCATTCGTCCAGCGCAAATGATCGAGCCCCCGCCCCCGACCGGTACCGCCTCGTCGGCGGCGAAGTAGGCTGCGGAGTCGCAGCCGAACCCATTGGTCGAGTTGGGTGAATTCAGTTCGGTAACTGCTGTGTTGGAAGTACGCGAACCAGCCGCGGAGCGTCGTGTTCACGTTGGTAATGACGCTTTTCAGCGACGTACCGTTATTCCTGCGTGTCTTCTTGCGGAGCGTCTCCTTGAGCTGCTGGACACTTTTCTCCCGGGGCCAGTGCTTCTTGCCTCGGAATTCGTAGCCCAAAAACTCAAAGCTTTCCGTCGGGGCATAGACGATTCTGGTCTTTGTGGGATGCAGTGTCAGACCGTTGTCCGTCACCCATTCCTGAATAGTGGCCAGGATCCGGGCCGCATCATCAGACGTACGACACAGGATCACAAAATCGTCGGCGTAACGCACCATCTCGAATCCCCGCTGTGCCATCAGGTGGTCCAGCGGGTCCAGATAGATGTTACTCAATAGTGGACTTAACACGGCCCCTTGCGGGGCGCCCATTTCGGGAGTCCATGCGGTTGCCCCCTCCTGAATTCCCGCCTGAAGGAAGGCTTCGATCAGTGACAGAACACGTCCGTCGGCAATCTTTCCCTTCAGACGATCCATCAGACGATCGTGCGGTATCGAGTCAAAGTACCCTTTCAGGTCGGCATCGACCACGAAGACGTAACCCGCCTTCAGGAGATGATCGACTCGACGTAACGCATCACGGCAACCGCGACCCGGGCGGAATCCATAGCTGTGCTCCGCAAAATCCCGTTCGAAGATCGGTTCAATCACATTCACAATCGCCGCCTGGACAATTCGGTCACGGACCGTGGGAATCCCCAGTGGTCGTGTTTCGTTGGACCCCGGTTTTGGGATGTGAACTCGACGAATGGCTTGCGGACGATATGTTCCCGATTTCAGAGACTCTGAGAGTTGCCAGATCCCTTCCGGGACTTGGCTCAGAAACTCGTCCACCGTCACATGATCGACGCCCGCGGCCCCGTTCTTCTGGGACACCTGCTGACACGCCGCATCTAAGTTCCGTTCTGCAAAGACCTTGTCAAATAGCCGAAACCATGTTCCTCCTTTCACTCCTTCAAGGAGTGCCATCAACATGCGCAGGGTCCAGACGCACGGTTTCGCGCACGCCATCAGGCGATTTGCGATTCCAGCTTGTTGAGCCATCGGCACTGCCGCTGGTGTTGCTTCCGCTCGCTGGTCCATTTCACCTTCCATCTTCCTAGTTCCCTTCGCTCCACCGGAGTTACCCGGCTTCAGCACTACTATGGAACCTCTGACTCCTGTCCGCGTCAGTCCCGCCGACAGGTCTCATTGCTTCATGCCTTGCCACTTCTGATCGTTCCGACTCCAATCACCCCATGTCGTCCGGTACCGCGTGAGTTTCTGTTTACGGTTCCGGTTTAGCCTTGGTTCAAGATTCCCATCTCAACCATCACATTCCATGTGACCAAGTCGGCTTTTCAGGCTTCGCCAGTTGCCTGCAGGCTCGCCACAACATCAGGCCGAATCGAGTTCACTGACGTTTCGGACCGATCATTCGCCTCCCGATGCTCTCCACCCCGCCTCGCGACGACGCAGTTTCGGTTGGCTACAGGGATAAACTCTAACCTCCTGACAGGGACTTGCACCCTGCTGTTACAAGACACTTGCAATCGCACAGGCACGACCTTGTCGCAGACTCCAAGATCGTGGCACCCCGAACCTGCCCCAAACTCTGGCGACACGGTGGTGAGGGCGCACCCACTTCGGGGAAACCCCCGGCAAAACGATTTCAGTTTCGGGGGCTTCTGCAAAGCCAGTGCGCCCCCGCCACCTCGCCACCTCGCCACCTCGCCGTTGACCGTCGTTGACCGTCGTTGACGATCCTGTTCCCAGAAGGTATCGAATGTGACATAGTGCGACTCCACGATCCGATCATTGGTGAAAGAACCCGCTCCGTTTATGACTCGCTAATCACGTCGTTCTTATTGATCAGAATGGGGTCACCACGTTTCATGGACGAATATCGGCGACATTTGTACCCGCGACTGTTTTGGGGCTTGATGTGTCTGCATGCCGCGATGCTGGCCTGGGGAGCGTACCGCCATTCACCGACCATGGATGAGCCTGCATATCTTGTCGGGGGATTGAGCCATTGGCATTTTGGACAATTTGAACTGACCAAGGTCAGTCCTCCACTAGTCCGGCTTGTGGCGGCCATTCCGATTGAATTCGTAGCACATGAAGAAGACTGGGGAAACTTTCGCATTGGGCCCGGGGTTCGCCCTGAACATGCTGTGGGACATGATTTCCAGATCGCGAACGGAAATCGATCTTTCTGGCTGTTTACAATGGCGAGGTGGGCCTGCATCCCGTTCTCGCTGATCGGTGCAATCGTCTGTTTTCGATGGGGGCTGGAACTGTGGGGAATTCGTTCCGCGTGGTGTGCCACGCTTCTCTGGTGCTTTTCCCCAAACGTACTGGCCCATGGACAGATGCTGACTCCTGATATTGGTGTCACGTCACTTTCTCTCGCAGCAGGATACCTCTACTGGCGATGGACTCGGAATCCGACATGGCCCTCGGCTGTACTCATGGGAGCAGTCCTGGGCATGGCGCTGTTGGCAAAAACAAACGCCATTGTGCTGTACGGAGTTCTTCCACTGACCGCTTTTTTCGGTGCTGTCACGCGTCAGGAATCGCCAGGCATTCGAAGATTAGTGACTCAACTGGCTGCCTCTGTGGGGATGGCCATTTATATCGTGAATCTGGGGTATGGCTTTGACGGGAGCTTTACTCCGTTGAATCGTTATGAATTTGCGAGTCAATCATTCCGCGGCCCCGATGCCAAAGAGATTGGAAATCGTTTCAAAGACAGTGTGATCGGCGTGATTCCCGTGCCATTTCCCAAGGCATTCCTGGATGGAATTGATTTACAACGTCGCGATTTTGAGAACGGCCACGGAAGGACCAAGACCTACTGGCGCGGCGAGTGGTACGACCACAGTTGGTGGTGGTATTACCTGTATGCCACCGCCGTGAAATCAACGCTGGGAATCGGAGTATTGCTCCTGATCTCATTCGCGATTCAGTGCATGAATTCGAAATGGACAGCGTCGCCATCGGTAGCGAACAGTCAGGATCCTGCCTCAGTTTCTCAATCCGTTCATCGTGTCGCGACTCGCAGGTTCCGGATCGACGCAGACCTGCTCAGCCTGATCCTGCCTGGCATCGCACTTTTCGCGATTGCCTCGTCACAGACCGGGTTTGGTCATGCGCTACGCTACGTTGTACCAGCCTTTCCGTTTGCGATGGTATTTGCGAGCGGGGCGTTGCGAGTTGGAGTTCGCTCGCGTACGCTGCTCCAGGTGGCGGCTGTTGCTCTGACTTTCCATGTCTGCAGCAGTGCAGCGGTCTTTCCTCATTCGCTCGCCTATTTCAATGAATTGGCAGGTGGCCCGGTCAACGGACATGCGCACTTGCTTGACGGCAATCTCGACTGGGGGCAGGACCTGTTGTACCTGGAAGAATGGATGAAGAATCATCCTGAGGCACAGCCGATTCACGTCGGCTTCTGGGGAACCGTTCCGGTCGGACAGTTGATGCCGAGTTCGTTTTCAAATCTCGCGTTTGAAGCATCGGAAAATGAAGCCGTTCCCGCCAAAGCACCAGGCTGGTACGCAATCTCTGTCAACCATCTTCGAATCGATTTTCGAATGGGCAACAAGAGATACAGTCAGTTCTTGAAGCGTCCCCCCGACGCAATGGCTGGTTACAGTGTCTATATTTTTCGAGTGGATCCGAAAGAGGGCAGATAAAGGGCCCTTGAAGAATGGCCACAAACTTCAGCAATTGCGGTCTATCCAATTCCGTCCCTGCCCCATCGAGATTGCCTCGATGGAAACGGGCTTCTGCACTACGCGACGATGGTGTTCCGCTGGCGTAGGGCACAAGCCCGTTTCCACCGAGATGAACTCGGTGGGGGTGTGCTATCGGATTGCTCCGAGATAGTTCACTAAGTCTTGAACTTACAAACGTCCCGTGACTTCGTCACCCGGGAGGCTCTTTGCAATCGCCAGAAAAGAGTCAGGCACAGCCTGGCCTACAGAACTGTTTTTTTCTTACGAGATCGCTTCTTTGATGATCGGTGCATCTTCCGCAATTAACTTTACGGGACGATTGGAAGGGGTTTGAACGATCGTGTCGGGATCGATGCCGAGCAGGTGGTACAGCGTCCGGCCGAAACTTTCGACTTTGTAGAACTTGTCGACCACCTGCTCTCCGAGTTTATCGGTTCCACCAACGACGCAACCTCGATTGAAGCCGCCACCTGCGGCAATCACGAACTGGGCATAGTCCCAGTGGTCGCGGCCTGCATTGGTTTCTTGTGGCTTATCGATCTTTGGCTTTCGTCCCATCTCACCGAGAGCCAGGACGATTGTGGAATCGAGTAAGCCCCGTTCGTCCAAGTCATCCAGTAATGCGGCAAGGCCCGCATCAAACATCGGGATCTGCTGCTTGCCTGCGACGAAATTCTCGCCGTGCCAGTCCCAGTAGCCGAGATTGAAGTGAACAATCGGAACACCCGCTTCAATCAGCCGTCGGGCCAGCAGGAAGTGTAACGGGTCGCCGATCGGATAGCGGGCTTTGGAGGGTTTATTCCGAGTGAATCGCTCCAGCGATTCGGGGGACTCCTTCGAAAGATCCAGCGCCTGACGCAGTTTCGGGGAACGGAGCAGGTTAAACGCAGTCTGCTGGTGCTGATCCAGTCCCGTAATCAGTTCGTCCTGCGAATCATCTTTCCGTAAACGGTTGTCGAGCAATTTCAGCAGGTCGGCATTCCTGGCGAAGGCAGGAAGTTCCAGTTGCGGCGTCAGCATTTTTGTAACCGCATCCTTGTCCTTCAGCGGTTGCATCACAAACGGTGAGTGAGCCGAACCAAGGAAGTTGCGTGACAAGGCATTGTGCGTATGCACATCGATCTCATCCAGCACAACAAATGTCGGCAGGTCCCCCGGGCCGGGGCGAAGCTTGTTAACGACGCTGCCGTACATTGGAAATTCGTCGCTGCCGGTCGTCAGTCGTGGATTACCTGTGAGCCAATAGAGCGGTGCCTGGGCATGGTCACCCGGCTTGTTCATCGTGGTCACAGAACGAATGACTGTGTACTTGTCTGCCCGTTTTGCCATTTCAGGCAGCAATTCCCCGACTTGAAGTCCGGGAACCCTGGTGTCGATTGGCTGGAAGATGCCGCGATATTCCTCAGAAGTTTCGGGCTTCATGTCGAACATGTCCAGGTGTGGAGGCCCTCCACCCAGCCAGCAGACGATCATCTGCTTCGCCTTTGGACTGAAACCGGGAGCCGCATGCGCGCGAATCAGGTCCAGAGCCCCGACGCCACACATCCCCATCCCGCCGATTCGTAGAAAATCACGTCGTTTCATGAGTTTTCCCCGATGAGGGCTGTGGCCCTCAACTCCATCCGAACATCGCTCGAAACTGCGACTCAACCTAATGCTGCAACAGAAATTCACGCGTATTGATCAAGCACCATAAGACATTTTGCAGACCTTGCTCAATTGTCGCTGACTCCGACAGAAACTTGCTGCATGCTGTCTGTTCCAATTCAGTCGGCAATCGGCTGACGGTCGCTAGATACAAATCTTCGATCTTGCGGTCGTCGTCAATCGTCAACTTCTGCAACTGGGCAATTCTCCCGTTTGAATCTCGAATCTTTTCCCAGACACGCGGATGATTGGCGAGCAGTAGCACATGGAAGATTGAGACATCTCCTTCGCGTTCGCAGTCACACTGGACCGCCGCATTCCGCTGTGGTCGTCCATAAGTTTCCAGGACGAACGCCACGAAAGGGTTTCGGGGTGCAAACGGCACTTGCACCGTCGTGACAGATTCGGGCCAGTGATGATACTTCATATCCATATTCTCAGTCGTCCCGGTCGCTGTGTTCAGCGTGTCCAGCAAGACTTCAGCACCCAGTCGCCGAGGTGCGAAATACGCATAGTGAGTGCGATCTCCTTCGGCTCCCACAGCAGGGAGACTCGATTGCTGATAGGTCCGGCTGTTCAAAATCGTGCGATGCAGCCAGCGCAGATCAAATTTGTTTTCGATGAAGCCGCGACAGAGTTCGTTGAGCAGTTCTGGATGAGACGGGAGATTGAACGCAGACAGATTGTCCGGCGGATCAATGATGCCTCGGCCGAAGTAGTGAGCCCAGACGCGATTCACGATCGCTCGTGCAAAATAGGGGTTGTCTGGTTTTCGCATCCAGTCAACTACCCGTTGCCGAGGATCGCTGTCTTCAGACAGAGTGATTGGTTCGGTTTCACCGAGCAAACGTGCCGTTTTCGATTCTCGAGTTCCCAGCGTGCTGCTCACCTTGGCCGGAGAGCCACCAGGCAACAGACGACATTCTCCCTGCAGCAGGCGGCGTGCGATCTCGGGTAACATCTTCGCTCGCTTGTCGAGATTTGCCGTCTCCTGCCGGTAGGCCTCATTCCGGGCAAGGATCTCTTTGGCTGCATCAAGTTCCCGACGCTTTGGGGCAATTTCTTCTGCGGCTCCGCCAGCCTTTTCGAGCTTCGCCAGTTCACCAGTCAGTTTGTCCGAGGTCGTCTTGGCAAGTTTGGCTTCCTCTTCAAGTTTCTTGCCATCCCCTTCTTTGCGTTGCTTGATGTCTGCTTCCAGGGCCTTGGCTTCGTCGTTGAATTTCTTGAAGAAGACCGCCGCATCCGCGAACTTCTTCTCATTTTCCCCCTGGAAACCGACCGGGCGGACTCGCATAAACAGGTTGGCAAAGTCGAGCAGGTCGTCCTGCTGCCAGTTGTCGTTGGGATGTCGGTGACATTGGGCACATTCCAACCGCAGGCCGAGAAACGCATGAGCCACCTGCATAGCTCCTTTGACCCCATCCGATCCCCGTCGCTGCCAGAACAAGTCGAGCGTTTTGCGGCGAGCATACAGGTCGAGGTCCGGTCGTCCGGGGGCATATTCCTCGAACAGCGAAACGACTTCACTCGCGTATTCAACCATCGATCGACCTTCACGACTGGTCGCCGTCAGAATCCGCTCGGCAAACTCGTCGTAGGGAATGTTCTCGGCCAGTCGAGCCCGAATCCAGGCCTGCATCCGCGGAGCATCATGTTCTTTGGAAAAAGCATCCGCGTAGACTCCGAAATCCGCACCTTTCAGCACGTCGCAGAACTTCATCGCCCACAGGTCGAAGTGGCCAGGGCTGACAAGCAATTGCTCAATCGCCCCGGCCCGTTTATCAGGCGAGTTGTTGTCGAGGAACTCACGCACCGCTTGTGGTGTTGGGAGTTGTCCAGCAATATCCAGATGGACCCGCCGCAGAAAGGTGGAGTCATCGCACGTCTCGGCCGGTGGCAGATTCAACAGTTTCAATGTCGCCAGAATGCGAGTGTCGATGAAATTGCGGGCCTGTGCATCTGTCGACACGACACTCCCGGCATGCGGAACCAGAACCCGAGCCGATGCAGGTTGATCGCGGTAACGAACCAACAGGCCAGCGTCGCCGGTTCCGACGGCTTTCACGACACCAGACGGGCTAACAGACGCGACAGAGCGATCGAAGGACTCAAACGAGCAAAACCGAGTCACGTTTTCGGTCGATCCATCAGCAAACGTGGCCTCAACTTTCAACTCGTAGGATTCACCCATGTTCGCTCGAAACGTCTGGGGCAGAACGTTCAACCCTTGCAGTTGAGAGCGAGCGGGATCATCAGCCACAGCACCGGTTGCGATCCAGTTTCGCAGCAGTTCGTATTCAGTACTGCCGACTCGAAACCGGGAACCACCTCCGTGAGGTAACTGTCCAGCCCCTTTCATCATCAGCAGACTTTGCTCGGGAGCCAGAAAATTCAATCGCCGCGATCCGTGGTCCCGTAGCAGGCGAACATGGTCTGAAACGGGATCAGCTCCGAACAACGAAAGCTGAAATCCATTTTGCCCCTTCACCGAACCGTGACACGTGCCGCCATTGCAGCCCAGTCGTCCGAAAAGTGCCGTCACATGTCGATGATACGAAGGAACGGGCGCATCGTCCGCGCTGGCAGGTGGTGCGGCTGCGACGAACACGACAGCAATGAGGAGTGAAAATCGAAACATCAGTTGACCGGAACGTGCCTGAAATGCTGGTAACGAATGCCGTTAGATTCTATGGAATTTCACAGGGAACTCAATACGCATCAAAACCTGCAAACATATTTATGCCCGGTTCGATGAGGACTCCCTTGGCGAATCATCCGATCGAAGGATCCAGCTTCGGCCGCACCAATTTATGAAGCCGACCTCTAATTGACCGTGCGCGAATTTGCTCGAAGGTCAAGGAGGAGGTCGCCGCGAATCCACTGCTTCTCCGAGGACTGCGAAGCAGTGGCACGCAACGCGGGTAACGACTTGACGGGGCGTCCGGTTTAAAATTAGGTCGCCCTT
>CAIWEX010000221.1 GCA_903911795.1 uncultured Schlesneria sp. | reverse complement strand
CCATGCACATCGGTCAGCCGGAAATCGCGGCCCTGGAAACGGAACGTCAACTTTGTGTGATCGAAGCCCAGCAACTGCATGATCGTGGCGTGCAGGTCATGAACGTGCACGCGATCGGTCGTCGCATTGAAGCCGAATTCATCGGATTCACCGATCGTGATTCCCGGTTTGATGCCACCACCCGCCAGCCACATCGTAAAGGCATTCGGATGATGATCTCGACCATCACTTCCACCCTGTACCATCGGCGTACGACCAAATTCACCACCCCAGATGACCAGCGTATCCTCCAGTAAACCGCGTTGCTTCAGATCCTTTAGAAGTGCTGCAGTCGGTTTGTCGGTATCACTGCAATTCTTCTTCAGATCGTTGACCAGATTCCCATGCTGGTCCCAGGCTTCATGAAACAACTGCACAAACCGGACACCTCGTTCCACCAGGCGGCGAGCAAGTAAACAGTTGTTTGCAAAAGAGGACTTGCCGGGCTCGGCACCGTACATCTCCAGGGTCTCTTTGGTCTCTTTATTCAGGTCCATCAGGTCCGGAGCACTTGCTTGCATCCGATAGGCCATTTCAAAGGAGCTGATCCGAGCCGAGATCTCTGGATCGCCAGTCGCTTCGAATCGCAGTTCGTTCAATTGCCTGAGTGAGTCGAGCGAGTCTCGTTGAATAGCCTCGTCGACTCCGCGCGGGTTCAGCAGGTAAAGAACCGGCTCTGCTCCTGATCGGAACAGGACGCCGTTGTTGACGGTCGGCAGGAACCCGCAACCCCAGTTCGAAGAACCACCGCTGGGGCCTTTCTTCCCCGAACTGAAGACGACAAACCCCGGCAAATCCTGCGATTCGCTTCCCAGACCGTACAGTGTCCAGGCCCCCAGGCTCGGGCGTCCGAACTGCTGAGCCCCCGTATTCATCATGATCTGTCCGGGGGCATGATTGAACGCGTCGGTCGCCATCGACTTGACGATCGCGATGTCGTCAACCACGGTTGCCAGATGTGGCAATAGTTCCGAGAGTTCGGCACCCGATTCTCCATGCCTCGCAAATTTGAATTTCGGGCCGAGCAGTTTCGAATTCGGGTTGATGAACGCGGCCCGGTATCCCTTCAACAGCTCGGCCGGTGGCAGCTTACCATCCCACTTCGCCAGTTCCGGCTTGTTATCAAACAGCTCCAGATGCGACGGAGCCCCCGCCATGAACAGGTAAATCACCCGCTTCGCTTTGGGCAACAACTGACTCGATCGAGGATTTAACGCCGACGTTGCACCGCTGGCAGCGAGTGCCCCGTTCTGGAACAACGAATAAAGTGCGGCAGAACCGAGTCCGACGCCACAGTCACGAAAGAACCAGCGGCGGGTGATCTCATTCGGTGACGCTGACATCGGCAGTCCAGCCGTTGTGGACGATGGCATGAGAGGTCTATTTTCAGGACTCATGGTCATTCCTTCGTGACAGTTTCATCAAGATTCAACAAAACTCGCGAGACAACTGTCCAGGCAGCCAGTTGTGCAGGAGTCATTCCTTCAGGAAGCATCGGCGGCTTGGCGGGATCGTTCGCAGCGAGTTGCCAGGGATCGATGCCGGGCTGAGTGAAGCGAGCCTGCTCGCGTGCCAGCAGATCCAGCAGAATTTTCGTCTCGTGTTCAGTCGGGAGACGCGACACGCAACGCCGGAATGCCCACTTGATCCTGTTCACGTCATCCGGGCCTCCGTCTTTCAGTGCGATCAGCGCCAGGTGCCTCGAACACTCCATGAACAGTGTTTCGTTGAGGGTCGTCAGGGCCTGCAGTGGCGTATTCGAGCGAACACGGCGCACACACGAAAAGTCTCCATTGGGAGTGTCAAAGTTCGTCAGCATGGGATATGGCGTTGATCGCCGCCGAAACGTGTAGATCGCACGGCGATACCGATCTGGCCCCGCTTCTTCTGACCACGTGAATGGGCCGTAACTGGCAGGCGGAACAAACAGAAACGCTGGTGCGGGAGCAAACAGACTTTGGCCACCGACTTTGGAGTTAAGCAGCCCACTCGCCGCCAGAGCGATGTCACGCACGATTTCCCCTTCGACACGCAAGCGAGGCGCACGGCTCAACAACCGATTGAACTGGTCTTGCGAATATTGATCGGCAGTGACTCGACTCGATTGTCGATACGTGGCGCTGTTCACAATCAGTCGATGAAGCTGCTTCAGACTCCATCCCTGATCCATGAATTTGACGGACAGCCAGTCCAGCAGTTCCGGGTGCGAGGGGAGATCACTCTGAGTTCCCAGGTCCTCGCTGGTCGCCACGATCCCGGTTCCGAAATAGGCCTGCCAGACACGATTGACCATGACACGTGCGGCAGTCGGGCTGCGACGGTCGACAATCCATCGTGCCAGAGTCAGCCGACTTGGCGGTGAGCTGGCGTCGCGCGGATCGAGTGCATGCAGGAAGCCGGGAACGCCGGGCGTTACAGATCTGTCGGGCTTCAGGAAATCACCACGAATCAGCAACCGCGTATCGCGTGGCTGTTCCCGTGCCATCAATGTGAGTGTCGTCGACCCTGCAGGCCACTGCTGCCAGAGGGCCTCAATCTGTTCGTTCGCTTCCTTGAAGTCAGCAATAGTGGTCCGCCAGTAGGAAAAGACGGTCGCTGTCTGTGATTCGGTCCGTTGTTCGCGCGGGATCGACAGAATCTCACGTACCTGGCGTGGAACCGGGTCGGCTGTGGGATTCGGTGAACTGGTCACCGAGATTCGAAACCGACCCAGGTTGTTATTCATGTTGTCATCGCTGTTCCAGCCCCCATGCATCTGTCGCAGGTTGATGCTCAATTGAGCCCCCTGTGCATGACCAAATGGCTTTTCGGCCGTGAAGACCGCATTCCGAGGCTGATTGCGACGACCGGGGCCTTGATCGATCCCCCAGGCGGTTTCGTCCTTGCCATCAATCGCATAATCGATCGAGCCGGTGACTCGCTTCT
>CAIWEX010000220.1 GCA_903911795.1 uncultured Schlesneria sp. | reverse complement strand
CTGGCTGGCCTTGTCCTGGCTGGCCTTGTCCCGGCTGGCCCTGTCCCGGCTGACCCTGTCCCGGCTGACCCTGTCCCGGCTGACCCTGTCCCGGCTGACCCTGTCCTGGCTGACCCTGTCCCGGCTGGCCTTGTCCCGGCTGGCCTTGTCCCGGCTGGCCTTGTCCCGGCTGGCCTTGCCCTGGTTGACCTTCACCCGGTTTTCCTTGTTCCTTCTCCCCCGCTTTTCGTTGCTGAGCAATCTCATTTTCGAGCGAACTTGATAACTGAGCCAACTCTTCGCGGGCTCGCTTCAGTGATTCAACTTCATCACCCAACACGGATTCGGTCGCCTTTTCAATCCCTTGTTTCAGACGATTGATCCCCTCACGAGCCTGTGCTTCTGCTTCCTGTGCCTCTGGTAGGAAGCCGCTCTTCAAGAGCTTGGCTGTTGCATCGAGGGCTTGATCCGTCTTCGTTTCGCGCGTCGCACGGACTGTGTCGTAGAGTTGCTTGGCCAACAGTGGCTCGGCCTGTTCTGCCTGCTCAACCACCTGCTTCGCATCTTCCACCAGTTCTGCCGTTTGTCGTCGCTGTTCGTTGAATTCCGCTTCCAGATTCTGGCGATTCTTGGCCTGTCGTAGAGAGTGCTTCGACTCGTCCTGCACTCCCTTCAACTGCTCTGCCAGTTGTTCTTCGCGGTCGGCGATCTGCCGCGCGGCATCTCGCATCGAACGCATGGCATCGGCGAATCGGCCTGCCGTCTGCTTGCGAAAATCTTCCTGCAATTGCTGCAGTTCACGCTCGGCCCGAGTTCCCGCACTGAGCGCCTGCGACAACTGACCTTCTCGCAACTTTTCAGCCGTGTCGACCATTCGCTGACGCGTCTGCTCCAGTTGATCGCGAGCCTCGTTCATCTTGGCTTGCTGAGTCGACTGGGCCATTTTGTTTTGAGTTTCGTCCGCATCGTGCAATAGCTGCTGTTGATCGTCGCGCAGCCGCTTCAATTGGCGCTCGAGTTCTTCACGCTCGGCTTCAGTCTTTGCTGTCCGCAACTCCGCTTCCAGCTCCTTCAGCTTTTCATTGATCCCCTGTTGACGACGTGCGAGTTCTTTCAGGCGGTCCAGAACTGCCAATTCTTCACGCTGCGATGATTCCGCCTGTTTTTGAGCGGATCGCTGCAATTCGTAACGATTCTGTTTGTTGTCGAGTTCCAACTGGGCCATCTGTTCCTGAGACGGACTGGAACTGCCGCTAGATCCACTTCCGCTCTGCTGACTCTTCATCATCAGATGCTCTTTGGCTCGCAGTTTCAGCAGTCCCTGATAGGCGCCCTGCTCAGCGACCGAGGCTACCCCGAGCGGCAGCATACTTGAGTCCGCAATCGCATCCCCGAGCGCTTTGTCTGCGTCAGCCATACGCTCACCGATGATCGACAGGATGGGCACCAGCAACGGATTGTTGATTCGCTCTTTCAGCGATTCCAGTTGCTCAATTCCCTTTTTCTGGCTTTCCTGAATGATCTTCACGCTCTCGCTGACTTTGGTGTCGAAGTTTGGCTGAGGCGGCCGTGCCAGTTTCCAGGTTGCTGAGACGATCTGCTTTTGCAGTTCGATCAACTGGTCCATCGGATTCTTTTGTTGCTGGCTGCCTGATGACTGAGATTTGCCACCCGGCGGCCCTTCCAGTTGCCGGAAGATCTCTTCGAAAGGACGCACCTCTGCAAAGTAAAGGTCGCTTGAGACTCGCCGCACCTGGCCATCCGGGCCGTGATCCTCGGCAAAAATGTAGTACGAAACGAGTTCGTCGGGATCTACCTTCAAGTCTTCCAGTCGCTGCAAGGCGGAAAGCTTATGGTGTTCGCCACCTTTAAGCGTCGTTCCCAGGGGAACGGTAATTGGTTCACGCCCCGGAATTGTCACCACAATCCCGGCACTCAGAATTCCAAAATCGTCCCATGCAGTGGCTTCAATCAGCATCTCTTCGAGCGGCGAAACTTTCACGTCCTGAGCAGGAAAGGCCAGTTTGATCTCCGGCGGCGTGTTCGGCTTGACGTCAAAACGGAATTCTTCGGGATCACGATTCTGGCGCCCGGCAGTGTCAAACAGCTTCAGTTCCAGACGATGAGTCCGCTTCGGTACGAAATCGGCTGTATAGATCAGCGGATTGGCGGGATCGACAAGGAGTGGAATTGAGGTTCCATCCTTATCCACCAGTTTGGCCAGTGCGACCGGTTTGTTCAGTCGGCACATGATCCCGATCGAGGTTCCTTCAACCACAGTTGCGACGAACGCATCTTCCAGTCTTTTTGTTCCCAGTCCGGTATAGCTTGGGAACGTCAATTGCAAATCAGACCGGACTAAAGCAGGAAGGTCATAGACGATCACCTTGTATTCGGGGGACCGTCGACCGTCGTAGTCGACTCGATAAGTGAGGTCCTGAGCAACTCGCGGCAACTGTCCGGCGAAAACCGGATCGTCCAGACTCTTCGTCAACGGAAGAATGACCTCATCTCCCACGCTGGGGCGCCAGGCGAGGACAACATTGGCAGGTGGCTGGCTGGGAAATCGCGCCAGGACCAGTAGATTGCTCCCGCGTTCCAGTTCAACGGTCCCAGGTTCAATCACCGGCAGTTCAGATTCGGATTCCAGATTTGCCTTCACCACATTGGGCTTGGCAGCTTGACTGCTGCTTCGCTGGGCAGCGACTGGCCAGACATATCCGCAGACGATCAGAAATCCGACCAATGCCACCGTTTGACGCAGAAACGCTCCACGCATGCGTTTCGCCGGAACGGCTTCCATCCAGTCGTTGATTCGGGAGTGATGGACAGCTTCCGAGATGACCTGACGCTGTAATACATTCCATCGCCCGGAATTCATATCTGGGCTCTGCTCAAGAGCTGCCAAAAGCCGCGAATTCAGATCTGGAAACGCTTGTTCGACCGTTCGAGCGATTTCGGTTCGGGGCAGCGAAAGTGATTTCGACCGAGCCCACAGCAGCATGGCGGTCATTGTCGAGGCCACCGCGACGGAACCAATCGCCAACGCCGACTGGGGAAATCCGAAAAACAAGACGATGACAAGAACTGTGCAGGCGATCCAACACCATGTCAGCCGCTTCCACAGCCAAAGCCGACCGAGTCGATTCCCTACTGACGCTAACTGGTCGCGAAGCTGATGATCAAACATTAAGATTTTCTCCCGCACGGGGACGAACGCGAACGTGTTCTTTAGAATACCATCCACGGCAGCATCCGTCACGCCCGAAGATTGTCGTGATTGCGGCCGAAATTCGCACTTTGAAACTCAAAAACCCGACGAAACGAGGAATTCCCGTGAAGCACGATGACGGCTGTGGTTGCCACGACCACGACCACGACCACGACCACGACCACGACCATTCCGGCCTTGTGGACGAATTGACATCTCGAAACGATGCCTCGTATTCCGGAAACGGAGTTCAGTTCTTCTATCCCGATGGCTGGGAGGTTCAAGAAGAATCGAATGACGAGCAGACAATGATCACCGTCCAAAGCCCGGCGACAGCCTACTGGAGCCTCAGCCTGTTCGAAGGACATCACGATCCCGAGGAAATTGCCGAATCGGTCTTGCGAGCCTACCGCGAGATGTACGATGACCTGGAGGTTCAGGAACCGGATGTGCTGGTTCAGGGAATCCCCGTTGTCGCGAGGGAAATTGACTTCGTCTGCATGGAACTGGTCAGCACGGCATCATTAATCGTCTTTCATACCGCAACACAAACGGTCCTCGTGATCTTCCAGGCCGAAGATCGTGAAATGGAACGCGTCCGACCTCTGATGGAAGAGATCACGCAAAGCCTTTCGTGCGATGTCGAGTGATTCACTTCAGTCGTATTCCATTGATTATGGTTGGTGACAGGCGACTCCCTCCCCATCAACGATTTTAACTTCAAATACTGACATACACAGGGAACGTCCGACATGTCCGCTCTTCCCACACCCGTCAATGATCCCACCTCAATCTTTGAACATTTTCGGGGCAGCTATGCGACGGAACTTCTGACGGCTGCGGTCGCGCATCTCAACCTGTTTCAAATCCTGGCAGCAGAGCCCGTGCAGTCCGACTCACTTCGCGATCGGCTAAAGTTGGCACCGCGGTCTTTTGTGGTTCTGACGACGGCGCTGCGAGCGATGGGCCTGTTGGATGTCGATCAGTCCAACGTGGTTCATTTGACATCGGTTGCCCGCGAGCATCTGATTCCGAACGGCGAGTTTTACGTGGGAGATTATGTTGGGCTTGCGGCGGAAAGTCCTGGTGTCGTGGCGATGGTCGATCGGCTTCGATCGAACCAACTCGCACCCGCCGTGGAGACGGACGCAGGGGCTGCATTCATCTTTCGCGAGGGACTCGATTCGGCGATGGAATCCGAACAGTCAGCGCGACGGCTGACTCTTGCTCTGGCCGGTCGCGCCAAAAATGTCGCCCCTGTTCTGGCCCAGAAGCTTTCCTTCGGAAACGAAACATTGCTGGATGTTGGCGGAGGAACCGGGATCTATGCCATCGCCTGCCTGCTCCAGCACCCAAATCTCAAAGCCATCATCTTCGATCGTCCCGAAGTCCTGAAAGTTGCCGACGAATTTGCAAAACAATACGGCGTTGCGGACCGACTGACATGCCACGCTGGCGACATGTTTGCAGACCCGTTACCAGCGGCAGAGAATATTCTGCTTTCCAACATCCTGCATGACTGGGATGTGCCAGAATGCCAGCAACTGGTGAAACGATGTGCTTCAGCCGTGCAGCCAGGGGGACGGCTGATGATTCACGACGTCTTCTTGAATGACGAACTCGACGGTCCGCTCCCCGTCGCGCTCTATTCCGCAGCCCTCTTTTCACTCACCGAGGGACGAGCCTACAGTGGGCGTGAGTATCGCGAATGGTTGATTGAAGCAGGACTGGTTCCCGGTGATATCACCGCGACACTGATCCACTGTGGCGTGCTGACAGGGACGAAATCCTATTGAATCCCGACAGGGTGGCGGGGGCGCACCCGCTTCGGGAAGCCCCCGTTCAAACGCATTCCGATTCGGGGGCTTCTGCAAAGCCAGTGCGCCTCCGCCACCCAACCGAGAGAAAAAGATGTGGGTAACATTGACTCAACCCTGCTCCGCCGGCATGCCCTCGGGAGGGATCCAGCCCATTTTCTTGAAGAGCAGGAAAGCGGGAAGCTGCAGAACGATCAGAAATCCCAAAATCCCGATTCCGCCGAGTGCAGTTGCAGCGCCCCCATAGAGAATGAAACCGATGGGGACACTGAAGAAAAAGAGCAGTATGGCCCCGATGGCAATTGTGACGAGACGGCGGCGAGATCGTTTTTTGTGCGCGATCCTCGTCACGATCAAAGTTTTCACACAGTGGGATGGCGTCGACTACGGGACATTCGTGTAAACACGATTCGTGGTATTTGTCCCGCTGAGCGTAACCACATCAGTCCCATTGCCGCCATCGACCGTCAGCGACGTAATATTACAGAGGGTCATCGTCAGCGTATCGTTGCCATTGCCGAGGTTGATTGTTGCTGTTGTTGCGGAAACTCCCGATACAGAAACTGAGTCACTGCCACCCGAGAAGTTGAAAGTCAGATTGACGTTGCCGGAAACATTGTAAGACACCGATGCCTGACTGCTGGCTGCTGTCCCAATCTTGGTCGGACCACTTCCCTGAACTGTCAACTTTCCGGACGAGAGTGTCACGGTGACTGTGTTATCACCCACATCGTCCGTCAACGTCAAAGTTTTCGTCGCCGTGTTGAAATCGGAGTTAACATAGAAATAACCAAGCGTCACAACGCAGGGCGAAATGTTGCTGAGATTCTTTCCATCGAAGACTTGGAACTCAACGTTTCGGGGAGTCATCGTCGGATTTGAGCTGGTATTTGAATACTGAACCGTCCGCAAAGCCGCCTGAAACTGTGCCACCGTGGCGGTGGCATTGGCCGACGTCAGGGTCAATATTCCACTGCTGCTATTGTAACTGCTGGTGATGTTACCCGTATTCGCATTCAGATTTGCGCGGAGCACATCCTGCGAAGCCACGACGTTTTTGATCTTCACTGTCGCACTGGACAACGTTGCGCTATCAGCATCTGTCACTGTCAGTCCGACGTTGAGGTTCTTCGGAGCCTGGGTGACGCCATAATACTGGTCGTTTGTTCCACCGAGAACGGGAACACCACTGGTGGTCGCATCCGTGTACGATCCCGTTAACGTATATTGCCCCAGGCTTCCGTAGTCGGTGTAGCCAGTCGTCAACGCATTGCCAAGTGGCACTCCTTCAATTTTCAGGTAATACGTACCAGCGGTCACGGTCTGGCTCAGAGTCGCGATGATGTCATCCGGCGGGTTGATCGTGGTGATCAGCGTGCCAGTCGAGTTGTACAAGCTGAGCTGAATATCGAGCATGCTGTTTGCCGGGCCACCGACGGCGTTAATCGTTAGTGAACCTGCACCAGCAACGATTTTGAACCAATCCGCATCGCTGCCGGTTTCGATTACGCCACTTGCATTGACATTAAAAACCCCGCCAGTCGCACTCCCTGGAATTGCAGCAGCGGTTCCCTGGGAACTTGCGTAATCGTCGGCTCGATATCCAAAGCCGTTTTGAGTGGTAATGATCTTCAGGTCATCCTCTGTATTGCTGGGATTCGCATATTCGCCCTTGCTCCACTGTACCAGAGGGACGTAGTAGCCGACGCCGAGATGCGGAGCCCAGCCAACTTTCCCTGTCCCCTGTCCTTCGTAATACTCGACGTGGCGCGAGTCACTTGCGGCGAACTGTCCATCGTGATTGAGCCCTAGCGTGTGGCCGATTTCGTGAACGGCAGCATCGGCGTTGTACTTGCCCCCTGTTCCCATCCCCTGTTGGAGCACAAAGCACGGAACATCGACGTTGGCCGCATAATTCCACCCAAATCCCCCAACGTAGGCGACCCCACCGGCGCCTGGAGCTGGAGATGGATTTGACGCACCAAACAACACTCGAATCCCCCATTTCGTATCACCGCCACCTGTATTGACCAGATCTGCGACAGTGGGAGCTTCTGTTGTGACATCCACGTCAAAGGGTGAATAGCATTCGGCGACGCGCTGCCAGATCTCGGTAATCCGAGTCAGTTCTGCTGCTGAAAACGTCGTCGCAGCAGAATCCATATCAAATGCAGTTGTCACAATCGGTGAATTGCTCCACGGGGTTCCCGTGGTGGTATGACCGTCAAAATCCAGATAGATCTTTTTCGTGGCTGCGGGACGACTGTGCAACTGGAAGGCCGTTACGGCGGCTACAACACCGGCGGGAATCCTCGGAGATGCAATTGCTTGCGTTGCAGCAGCACGTTTGAAATCCAGCGGAAGGGATGCGCATGCATACTTCCCCTGGATCGATGGGCCGATGACACGGCAACTACTGGTGCACTCATGAAGCGGACCTGCACACGACTGGGAACTTCCAATCGACGTTTCGGGCAAGTGGCGACATACGCTGTCAAGAAAACACAGCGCGATCAATCCTGTGAGGCAAAGCATTTTGGGAAAACGCTTTGTGGAAATGTGAACCCCGGCAAAGTGAGGATTTACGAGCATGATGAAAACCTTTTCTGGGGAACCCCTTAAGACCATCGGAATTATGGAATCGGTTCCAAAAAAATGCAAATCCCTTCCGGAATTCAATTAATGAATTTCAAGGAAACTGCCTCGCTGAACGACGCGACCTCACAATGCACGCAAAAATGAATCAGAAATCCATCAATAGTGGGGCGGTCGTTCTTCAGTCGCATCACGCATTTCGGCAGGCTCGGACAGTTGTTGAAGCTTCTGCTCAAACCGCGCCAACTGATCCTTGCTCCCCTTCAATTCCAGATGCATGCTGACAAACGCCTGATGCATCTGTTCCAGATCGTGCTGCAGGTGCGCCACCGCAGTTTCGAGCTGAATAATGCGGTCCGACAGGGCTGAAGGGTTTTCAGAACTCACGCAAGGATCTCTTTCAGGACGTGTCCATGAACGTCTGTCAGTCGCATGTCACGCCCGCTAAACCGATAAGTCAATTTGGTGTGGTCCATTCCCAGGAGATGTAACATCGTCGCATGCAGATCGTGGATCTCGACTTTGTTTTCCACGGCACGGTACCCAAAATCGTCTGTCGCTCCGTATGTCACTCCTCCCTTGACTCCGCCTCCTGCCATCCAGATGGTGAAGCCAAACGGATTGTGATCCCGCCCGTCTGACCCTTGGGCAAACGGTGTTCGGCCAAACTCGCCGCACCAGACGATCAAGGTTTCGCCAAGCAGCCCGCGAGCCTTCAGATCTTTGATCAATCCAGCAATGGGTTTATCGACCGATTTGGCATTTTTCGTGTGACCATCCACCAAGCCCCCATGTTGATCCCAGCGATCTCCATTTCCCCCCGGACACGTCAGTTCAATAAATCGCACGCCACGTTCCACAAGTCGCCGAGCCACCAAGCAGTTACGTCCGAACTGTCGCGTATTACCAAATTCGTCGTTCAGACCGTAGAGCTCTTGCGTTTCCTTGGTTTCGCTGCGCAGGTCAGTCAGGTGCGGAACGGCGGTTTGCATCCGAGCAGCGAGTTCGTAGTTGGCAATCGCCGATTCCAAAGCGTCCACATGCCCCAGTTTCGCCAGTCGCGACTGGTCTAAACGTCGCATCAGCGCTAATTTTGCATCCTGAATTTCACGTGATTTTTCACTGGGACGAATATTCGCCACCGGAGCTTCGCCGGACGTAAACACCGACCCTTGATAGGCGGCTGGCAGAAATCCACTCCCGAAACAATCCATTCCACCCGGTGGAATCAGTCCGCCATTCAGGACCACAAACGCGGGGAGATCATCGCATTCGGATCCCAGCCCATAGCTGACCCAAGCACCGTGACTGGGGCGTCCCTGCAAACCACTTCCTGAATGAAGGAAGTAGTTGGCAAACGTATGTTCTGAAAACTGCGACACGACCGAGCGAACCACGGCCAGTTCGTCTGCACACGTTCCGACATGCGGAAACAGATCACTGACAGAAAGTCCGCATTCGCCATAATTCTTGAAGGCCCACGGCGACTTCAACAGCTTGCCGATATTCGCAAACTGAGTTGGCTCGACCTTTCCCAAAACTTCATAGGGGCTCTTGCCGTGATGCTTTTCGAGCATTGGCTTCGGGTCGAAGGTATCAACCTGGGATGGCCCACCGTCCATGTATAGGAAGATGATGTGCTTGGCTTTTGCCGGAAAATGAGTCGGTTTTGGTGCCAGTGAATTGGTGGCCGGGGTACCAGCGGCCAGCGCCCCGCTGTTGGCCAGCATCGACGACAGTGCCACCGCACCAAATCCGTTCGCCCCTTGAGTCAGCATCTGTCGACGGGAAAGAGGCTGAGACAAATATCGCTGGCAGGGAAACATAACCGACCTGCATTTCGTGTGATGGTAATTGTCGAGTCGTATTGTACGCGGGGCGACCTGCAAGAGCCTGGAATCGTGCCGATCAATGAGTAACCTCGCCCGGACGATTATACTCGCACCCAAGGCCCTAAACAAACCGAAACCGTTACCAACCCTTACCTTTGGGTGGGCGATTGAGCCATTCGTCGAGGTCCGAATCCTGATCGAGATGCTTCTGCAGATCATTCAGATTCTGTTGCCAGGGGTCAATCGCCGTAGCGGACCAGTCGGGATCATCACTACGAGCAATTTCTGCAACATCGATCTCACCAAACTCACCCAGCCAGTACGCGAGATCTTCACCCGACTTCGCAGAACTTTTCGGGGAACTGGGAGGAGCCGGTTTGGCTGCAGCGGCAGCTCTCGCGCTGGCTGACAGCCGCTGGAGCAGCACTTCGCTGTCAATGGTGTCCGCACGTCGGTGGCGTGCCGCTTTCTGGATCCGATGATCACTGGAAACCACCAGCAATTGCATTGGGGAGGAATGTGCCTCAATCAGTTCCTCAATTAGCGAATCCGCATCATGCCCCGGTTCGGCAAAGCGTACCAGCAGTTCCGCGTGGCGCATGGAACGATCCAGACCCGACGGGGCTTCGATCGCATCGAAGACGACCGTACAGCGCACGCGTTCTTCGGTGGTCAATTCATTGACCAGGCGGACAAGCAGTCGATGTCGCTGCCGGCGCAATTCGCCGGGGGCGTATCGCGCCTGCGATAATCCCGCCGCGTGTAACAGGTTATAGCCATCAATCAGCAGGAACGGGACAGACATTATTGGCACCAGTCGTCAGGAGCCTTCTGAGCGATAGCGGACTTCGCCATTGATCAAAACAGTTCGAACCTGTCCCCGGACAGACCAGTTTGCAAACGGAGTATTTCGGCTCTTGGAACGGAACCGTGCCGGATCGATGGTCCAGTCGACAGCTGGATCAATCACGGTAATATCGGCGGGAACTCCACTGGCCAGTGACCCCGATTGCGGGAGTTGCAGGATTCCAGCGGGGCCAGTCGTCAACTTGCTAAGCAATTGCAGCCACGTCAGTCGACCTGGTTCAATCAAAGTCTTGATGCACAGCGGCAGCAGCGTCTCGAGCCCCACGATCCCAAACGGAACTTGATCCAGCTCACGATCTTTCTTTTCGGAAGCGTAGGGCTGGTGATCGGCCGAGATCGCGTCGATCGTTCCGTCGGCCAGACCATCAATCAAACTCGCAATATGATCAGAACTGCGCAGCGGCGGACGAACCTTGAACCGCGAGTCGTAACCTTGCATCTCTGCGTCCGACAACGCCAGATGATGAGGCGTGACATCGCACGTCACGGCGATTCCCTGCTGCTTGGCGCGGCGAACCTGTTCCACCGATCCCGTGGTCGAAATGGACATCAGGTGAATGCGTCCTCCCGTCAATTCCGCCAGCGCAATATCACGGCTGACCATAATCTCTTCCGCAGCCGCAGGCATTCCCCGCAGCCCCAGCAATGTGGAGAAATACCCTTCGTGCATGACTCCAGCGGCGGTCAGGGTCGGGTCTTGCGGATGAACGAAAATCGGCCGATGAAACATCCGCGCGTATTCCAGAGCTCGGCGCATCACTTCGGCGCTGGCAATCGGCGACTGCGAGTCGGTAAACGCCAGGGCACCGCTTCGGGCAAGCTGCCCAAGATCGGCCAATTCGACCCCGGCATGCCCTCGCGTGACTGCTCCCAGTGGATGCACCCGACAGTTTCCCGCTCGCTTGGCCTGCAGGACGACGTATTCGGCCGCAGCAGCGTTGTCAACCACCGGTTGCGTATCGGGAAGAGCGGCGATTGTCGTAAAGCCACCTGCCAGTGCGGCCGCAGTCGCGCTGGCAGTCGTTTCATCCTCCTCGTAACCGGGATCTCGGACGCCAACGTGAGTATCGATGAACCCGGCCGAGACAATGCAGCCAGACGCATCAATGACCTGATCGACGTTGCCAAGCTCACGACCGATCTGAACGACCCGACCGTCGCGCACCAGAACATCGGCGACCTGATCCAGCCGCTGGCTCACATCGATCACTCGACCACCGCGAATCAACAGAGAAGACATCGGCGGCAAGGCCCCTTTTTGGAATCCGAACGTTAGAATTCTTGATCTAATTCAAATCGATTTCAGCATTGTCGTGCTTCGTGCAGCAACGACAGACAGGCCATTCTGATGAACAGCCCGTTCGTGACCTGATCCAGAATGACACTGCGATCACCATCGGCAACTTCTGGAGTCAATTCAACCCCGCGGTTGATCGGTCCTGGTGCAAGGATCAGCACATCCTGGCGAGCCCGCTGCACACGAGCCCCGTTCATCCCGAAAAAGTGTGCGTATTCGTAAATCGACGGAAAGAATGCACTGCGCTGACGTTCCGCCTGAATTCTCAACAGGTTGATGACATCCGTCCGCGGGACAATGTCGTCCAGACTGTGGCTCACTTCCACGCCAAGTCGTTCGATTTCCGGCGGAATCAGCGTGGCAGGCCCACAGACGATCACTTTCGCGCCCAGTGTTGTCAGCCCCCAGATATTCGAGCGGGCGACACGACTGTGCAGGATGTCGCCGACCAGAGCCACCGTCAAACCCTCGATCTGTCCGCGATGCTCGCGAATGGTAAAGATGTCTAACAACCCCTGGGTCGGGTGTTCGTGGGTTCCGTCGCCCGCATTGATGATCCCCGCCCGCAGGTGCTTTGCCAGATGATGCGGCGCCCCTGAGGTACTGTGCCTGACAACCATCTGTGTGACACCCATGGCTTCGATATTTCGAGCGGTGTCGATGAAGGTTTCACCTTTCGTAAGACTGCTGCCGGACGCAGTGAAGTCAACGGTGTCTGCCGAAAGTCGCTTGGCCGCCAGCCCAAAACTGGTCTTGGTCCGGGTAGACGCTTCGAAAAACAGATTTCCGACAGTCACCCCTTTCAAGTGGTCCAGCTTGGTATGACCAGCGGCATGCAGTTGCTTGAATTCAGCCGCCCGATCCAGAATCAATCGAAGTTCGACAGGGGAAAGTCCCTGTAAACCGAGCAAATGCTGACGATTCCAGACGGCAGAAGGAGTCGAGGGAGTGGTGAGAGTCGGCATGATGTGCGGATGCTATCAACGTCGCACGGCATTCGTCAAATTCAGGATCAGACACTTTTGGCGGCTGATTGGGCTGAGGGCTAGACAGACCTTTGCCGAATTCGTTACAAACACCGCACTTGCGGTCATTTCTTGAGATCCGTGAATCCTGCCAACTCGTGTGTTCCAAGGCGGCAAAGTGGCGAGGTTGTGGTTAATCCTGTCTCTGTTTCTGGCGACCTTCGCGGGATGTAGTTCGCGTCACCCCGCTAAGGAAAATGCGCCGACCAACGTCGTGGGATTTCAACTCCCTACGCATTGGGCTCGCGATGTTCGCCGCGGGCAGCATTATGATCTGGACCGTGCCTCAATCGAATCGCGCCTGCAGAAAATGCTGAAAATCAAGCTGGCAGTCTCGGCCGATCAGGATGGAGTCATCTCCCAATACGAAAGCCGGTTGGGAAAGTTTCATTTGAAACTGAGTGGGTCCCGGACGGGAGTCGAACGCGCCACAATTCGTCTGCACCGAGTTGAAACTCTAAACGCAAAACAGAAAGAGGCTCGCGAAAGCGAACTCAAACTCATCGCCCAGATTCTGCTGCTGGGTGAAGATGGCACGAAATGGATCTGCGAAGCCGCTTGTGGTTCGGTCACTACCGCCATCCGGCAAGCGACTGAAGTCCATGAGTTTGGCAAAGCAACTTATGCCCTGAAAGCGTTCGAGCATGCGGATGCGGAAATCGATAACGAGCCCTCGAATCCGCGTCTCTGGATCTGCATCGGACCGCACATCGAATTCGAAAAGCCCGAAACGAAGTAG
>CAIWEX010000219.1 GCA_903911795.1 uncultured Schlesneria sp. | reverse complement strand
GGTCTTCGTGCTCGGGAACCGAGCCCAGGGGTTCGGCTTGAGGGGTGTGGGTGAAATATACGCCATTACTTTCACGTCGACCGCCGGCTGACCTGCGGATGTTTTCACGACCCCTTCGATTGTCCGTCCGGGCCAGAGGATGAGCCGACTAAAGAATGGGGCCATGCCGAGTTTTTCATTTTTCAATATCAGGCTGTAACCATAGCCGCCGTAATATTCAGGATGGTCGCTCGTCTTAATCGATGCCTCGATGTACAGATTTGAGCGTGCTGCTTCTTCCGGAGTCACGGTGAATTCATAGGCGCCATCGTCTTTGGTCGTACACGTCACCTTTCGTCGGTATTCCGGTTCGTTCTTCGCTTTGACCGCATCGGCGGAGATCGTAATGACGACCTCAACACCCCCGATCGGCTTGAAGGTTCCACGTTCAACAACCTGCCCCTGCCAGGTTCGGCCCCTCTCGGCCGAATTCTCAGGAACACCTCCGACAGGAGGTTCTTCCTTGGCAGCAGTCTTTTCGTTTTGAGCGGCGGCCAGGAAGTGAAACCCCGATATCTCGATAATCATCGCCGCCACCATCGCGGCAGCCCAGGCGATTCTGGAATTCGATAGCGACATTCCGATAACTCCTTTGGCAAGACGAGGCACCACGAGCGGGATCACCGCTCCTCGCAAATTCCAAAATTCGATCCGCGATGCTACGCCCGGCGCGAAAACGATTCAATGCCTTTTCCCGGGTGGCCTAGGTTGGTTGGCCGCGGCTCAACCGACGCTTCGGGTTCGAATCGCCTGAGATCTGTATTCCTGAGCTGTTGACCCAGTTCTCGTTAGCTTTCCTCGCAGATTGCGATTCCATCGATCGAGTCCTATTCTGGATGCTTCGCAAGATTGTCACAGCTCCGTAGCTCCGTAGGTCAGGCTGTGCCTGACACGTTTGTTTATAGCCCCATCATTGTCATCACCAGCAAAGAGTCAGGCACAGCCTGACCTACGGGACTTCGCAAGCTCGTCACAGTGTTTGCTGGATGCCTGACCGAAAAGGTTGTTTCAGGAAGACCCGATGTCTGATCAAAGTCTCGTGAGAATGTGCCGGGCGGTGGTGCTGTGCAGCATCGCGCTGATGAGCTTCTCGGGGGCACAGCGGGGGCAGGCGGCAGATGCGTTCGATACTCGCACTGGTGCGTGGCGGATGACTGGCGTACTGGCGGCACCTGAGGCTGTGCAGGCTGCTGCTGCCGACGGTCCGTTTGTCTATGCGATCTCCAGTACTCACGTTGCCAAATATGACCGCAAGTCGGGTCAACGGATTGCAGTCAGTCAGGGTGAGGCTCAGCACCTCAACAGCGGCTTCTTCTGGAAAGGGCGGCTGTATTGTGCGCATTCGAACTATCCAAAGCAGCCGGAACAGAGCCAGGTGAAGGTGTTGGATGTCGAGTCCATGAAGTTGACGACGTTTCACGACTTTCAGGACTTCGGTGGAAGCCTGACATGGGTGATCCGGTCGGGGGAACATTGGTGGTGTAATTTCGCTCATTACGGCGACGCAAACCACAAGACGTTTCTCGTCAAATTCGACAACGACTGGCGGGAACTCGCTCGCTGGACCTATCCCGATTCGATTATCCGGCAACTGGGCCGCTACAGCCTGTCAGGCGGTATCTGGCATGACGGCGAATTGCTGGTCACCGGACACGATGACCCGGTGTTGCTGCGGGTGGCATTGCCCGAACAGGGAAGCGTGCTGGTCGACAAGGGACGGCAACCCGCTCCGTTCACGGGTCAGGGGATTGCCGATGATCCAGTGACCGGGGGACTGGTGGGCATCAATCGCGGTAAGCAGCAGGTGGTCTTCGCGGCTGATCCAAAGTGGCGTCTGCGGTTGCTGACGTACAACATTCATCACGGCGAAGGGATCGATGGCAAGCTGGATCTGGAACGGATTGCCCGTGTCATTCGATCGGTCGAACCAGACATCGTCGCGCTGCAGGAAGTTGATCGCAAAGTGAAACGGACGAAATCCGTGGACCAGCCCGAAGAGTTATCTCGACTGACAAAAATGCATGTCGTTTTCGGTGACAACATCCCACTTCAAGGGGGCCACTACGGAAACGCGGTGCTGTCGCGATTCCCGATCCGGGCCAGCCGGAATCATCGCTTGCCGCGGTTTGATGAAGGCGAACAACGCGGAGTCCTTGAGGTCGAACTGGATTGGCCTGCATCCTCTCCGGAGCGTTCCAACGTGCGAGTGCTGGCCACACACCTGGATCATCGCCCCGAAGAGCGTGAACGAGTGGCCTCAGTCCGGGTCATGAACGAACTGATTCAGACCAATCCGTTGCAACCCGCATTGCTGATGGGAGACCTGAACGCTGTCCCTGACAGCATTCCGCTGAAGGAACTTCAGTCGCATTGGACTCGCGCAAATGACCAACCCGTGCCGACGATCCCCGTGGAAAAGCCAAAAGACCAGATCGACTACATCCTGTTCCGGCCGGCAAATCGTTGGAAAGTGGTCGAAACCAGGGCCCTCGACGAAGCGGTCGCTTCAGATCACCGTGCCTTCCTGGCGGTAGTGGAATTGGTGGGTGTGGATAACGCCAGGTAATCGCGAGTGGCGGGTAACGATCTTCGTAGCTGAATTCGTGAGAATTCAGGTGTGTTCAACCATCTCCGAACTCTCACGAGTTCGGCTACTGGTGTTTCTTCTGCTCAATACATCGCGTAGAGCCAGACGAATGTGATCTCGGAGCCATCCAATAGATCGCACATCCCCACCGAGTTCATCTCGGTGGAAACGGGCTTATGCACTATGCCAGCGGTACACCATCGCCGCGTAGTGCATAAGCCCGCTTCCATCGAGGCAAGCTCGATGGGGACAGGATGGCATAAATGATTCACGGCATTGCGTGGCCACCTTGCGAAACCGGACGCTAACGCGTTCCGGCTGATGGTCGTACTTTCATTATCGGTTCACAACGTCGAATAGACCGGCCCGAAGAAACTCATCAGACGCCTCACGGATAATACGGACTGTCCACTTTTGGCGGATTAACTGCCGGCCGTTCCTGACGACGCGTTGGTTGCACAGTGACAGGGGTTCGTCGAATCGAAGCCTGCCCTTCCTGATAGTTGTAGTAGGGGCTTTCGACATTTCCGCCCGAACGAGTCACCGGGCGTTGCGGAGCCACTGACGGAGCCTGATAGACAGGCCGCGCTGTTCCCACGGGCTGTGAGGCTCCGTTCCACATACCGTACCCGTATCCATATGTTGGTGACCACGATGTTGTCGGCAGTGGCATGGGGCGTTGAGTTCCGCAAGTGCCGGACGCACAGCCACTGTCATACGGATAGGGCGTGGCCCACGACGGAGGAGAGGGAGACAGGAATCCCCAGCCTCGAAAGATCTGGGCCGATGCCTTCGAAGGTGCTGCTAAACCGATCAATGCCAGGCCCAGGGCTGTCAGCCAGATTTGTTGTGCTGACACTCTACTACTTACTCTCTGTGCTGCTGTCTGCATGATTCGAATCCTTTCCCGTTGTTGATTGCTTGCGTTGTCATCACGCCGACCACGGCGGAGACATTGAAAGAATTCTTCACGCAAGGCCTGTGCCGCACGCTGAGAACTTGAGATTGACAATGATTCTTGCCCGCGATGCGGGCTCATCAATGGCTCGACTGGCAAACTTTGCCGGTCTTCGGCATCGCTGATTCATGGATGATGGTGCGAACCTTCAAACAGGTAACCAAGTGTCGAGTAAAGATTGCAGATTGGCAGATTTGCAAAAGTGACTCTTACAATTCTCGCTCAGTTTCTAACGTCGTTTTCTGTGTTTTTGAGGTGTTTTCGCGTGAAACGCGCGTTCCACGGGCTGTTTGATGGCCGCAGAACAAAAATGATCTTGACAGAGAACTTCTGGCACGGCGGGTGCATCATGGTGTTCCTTCATGTGGCTGTCACACGACCGACAGTCACATCAAAGGAATGAAATGGTCGACTGGTCAACAACAAGGGAGTACTCGGATGTTGATCCTCACACGGAAGCGAAACGAGTCAATTCGGATTGGTGAACAGATCGTCGTGCGAATCATGCACACGTCTAAGGGGAGTGTAAAAATCGGGATCGAAGCTCCGGCTTCGGTCCGGATTGTTCGCGGTGAACTGCAGGAGTTTCATGAACTGGTGGGTGCCGTCTGCGACGGCCCCACTCACGAAATCTGCGATGCTGATTCGTTGATGCTTCAGCATTGATCGGTCGCCCGGCATCCCGCAAACGTCACGCTGCACTTCAAGAACAGTCACAATTCGCAACTCACATTACTGGAAGGATCCAATCATGCCTCGCCTCGTTCACTCAACTCTGAAATTCGGGCTGTATGCCCTGACGCTGTGGTATGCGTCATTGACTGCGATTGCAGCCGATCAGCCATTCGCTGCAAATCATGGTGACTTCGGTCCGTCACCCGACGATTTTGAAATCGCAAATCGGCAGGCCGGGACAGAAATCGGTACTCTGACGCCGACCCCCAGCGGAACAATGTCGCTGCGAGATCGACTGACCCGCGAGGGAATTCTCGATGAAGCGACGTTCGCCGGAACTCGTCCCCCGCTGAAGTTCAGACCACGGCAGCCTCAAGTCGAAGAATTGCCAGCTCCACGTCGGCCTGCTCCGGTCGAACCGAGCCCGACACGCAAGCCTGCTGTCGACGAATCGGATCGCCGTCCTGTTCATCAACCGACCGTGGCCGAAAAGATTCAGCATCGATATGCCGATCCACGCAACGCTCGTCTGATGGAACGACTCACACCTCAATCGGCGGTGACGCTGTATGTTGAAGTGGCCCAGATGATCGACAGCCGTCATATCAAACCGTCGACATATGCCCAACGGGTTGATGCTGCGTTTGAACACCTTGATATCGCTTTGAATACACCGTCATTTCAACAGGCAGCCCAATTGCGAGGTGACGACCAGGCTGTCAGTCGCCTGCGTGATTCATTGGCGCAAATGCGTGAACGGACTTCGGCGAAATCGATCGACGATTGCGTCGCGACGTTGAACCGGGTTCAGGATCTTGTCGAAAAGCATGTCGGCCTGCTTCCTGGAGCTGTCGGGCTGGAATTCATTCACGCGGAACTGGATACGCTTGATCAGTTCTCGTCACTGATTCCTCCCGAAAAAACCGGTGGGCCCAGCGTCGGCTTGAAAGACAACGTTGTCGGGATTGGTGTGGAAGTGGAACCACATACGGAAGGATTGAAGGTATTGAAGGTTCTGCCGGGTGGTCCTGCTGCGGAAGCGCTGGTACGACGCGGCGACGTGCTGACGGTCGTTGACCAAAATCAGTTGAAAGGCCTGGGGTTGAATCAGGCGGTAGACTACATCCTTGGACAACCCGGAACGCAGATGAAGATGGAACTGTTGCGAGGCGAACGCCGAGGCTATGTGACAATGACCCGTCGACGGATCGCTGTCCACGCGGTCGCCAGCCGGATGCTCGATGATTCGAGCAAAGTCGGTTACATCAAGCTCGACTCGTTCACCGAATCGTCTGTGAAAGAAATGGATGACGCCCTGAGG
>CAIWEX010000218.1 GCA_903911795.1 uncultured Schlesneria sp. | reverse complement strand
TGTGTGAGATGTCACATGATCGGATGTCACACCGCTCGGAAACCCCTGCTTTTCATGTGTCTCCGGGGTGTGAACGATTACCTTTGGCAACGCACTTTCCGGAGCAGTCCTTGATATAGCTGGCTCACCTATAAGCCGCGCAAACAAGCTTTGTTTTCAACAATTGTCTGCCCGAGTTGTGGTGCGTTCGCCCTGGATTTCGTAGCGGAATTCGTCAGAACTCCGAAGGGATCCGGAAAAGTCGCACGACCTCTGCTACAAGTTTTGAAATGACATCTAGACAGATTGAGTTGAGAGTAATTCAATGGCGATCGGTGGTCACCCAGGGCTCAAGATGTCCGCGCTGACTCCAATTCTGTAACAGTTCACCCACGGTTGAATGGAATGGCATGATGTACGGGTTCCAGTATTCCAATGATGGATTTCACGCAAACGGAGGCACTGCCGCCACTGTAGAGGGCGGGCGTCCGGCGCCTTTGGCGATCATTGGCTATGCCTGCCGTCTGCCTGGCGGCGTCGTCGATGGTTCTTCGTACTGGCGTCTGCTGGCGGAGGGCCGCGATGCCATCTCGGAAATACCGGCGGACCGCTGGAACACCAAAGCGTTTATCAGTCGGACGGCCGTGAAGGGAAAAAGTCTTTCCCGATGGGGAGGCTTTCTGGACCAGATCGACCTGTTTGATCCGGCATGCTTTGGAATCTCAGCGCGTGAGGCTCAATTCATCGACCCTCAGCAGCGACTGCTGCTGGAATCGACCTATGAAGCATTTGAGCATGCCGGACTTGTGACTGAGCAGTTGGCAGGTTCGCGCACGGGCGTCTTTGTGGGGGTATCAAGCCTCGACTACAGCCAGATCCAGCAGGGAGGGCGATCGCTGCGCGGACTCAGCCCGTTTACGGCTCAGGGATGTACTCTCAGCATTGCGGCCAACCGGATTTCCTATTGCTGGGACCTTCGCGGCCCCAGCTTCATCGTTGATACCGCCTGTTCATCCACGCTGGTCGCTTTCGATCGAGCTGCCAAAAGTCTGCAGACCGGCGAGTCTGACATGGCCGTTGTCGGGGGCGCCAATGTCCTCATTACGCCGGAAATATACGTCAATTTTTCTCAGGCACAGATGCTTTCGCCGGACGGTCGGTGCAAGGCCTTCGACGCCTCGGCCAATGGATTTGTCCGGGCCGAAGGGGCGGGCGCCTTTATTCTGAAGCGGCTGGACGACGCCATCCGAGATGGCGACCGTGTCTGGTCGGTGGTTCTGGGAACGGGTACGAATCAGGACGGCCGCACGGGTGGAATGGCGATGCCAAGCCGCGAAGCGCAGGAGGCGCTGCTGCGGGACGTGTATTCGATCTCAGGCATCGACCCCGCGAAAGTACGCTATGTCGAGGCTCACGGGACAGGCACCGCCGTGGGGGATCCGTGTGAGGCCGAGTCGATCGGCCGTTTTTTCTCTCCATATCGCAGCGATGACCAGCCGCTGTTCATCGGCTCCTGCAAGACCAACGTCGGGCACTTGGAACCCGCATCCGGCGTCGCGTCCCTGTGCAAAGTGATGCTGATGTTCCAGCATCGGCAGATCCCTCCCAATGTCCATTTCACGCAGCCGAACCCAAGTATCCCTTTTCGCGAATACAAACTCCGAGTGCCGACCAGTCTCGAACCCTGGCCTGACGACGAACCGGGAATCGTCAGCGTCAATTCATTCGGTTTTGGAGGGACGAATGCGCATGTGATTCTTGGGGAGTACCGCCCTGAACAGGCACCGCGCCGACTCAATGGCGACCATCCAGTCTCACCACGAACTCTTCAATCCGACCGCAACGGCGAAGTGCCCGATCATCGACAGCCCTCGGTGATGAGCATGGCGGCTTCGATGCCATTGCCGGAGGTTATCGGTGACAGTATCGGGGCGACCCATGTTAGTCGTGCCGCAGAATGGCCGTTGATTCTGAGTGCCAGAAGCGACGATTCCCTGAGAAAACTCGCGGGAGCGTGGACCGAACTGGCGACGCAGGAGAACGGGCCGAGCTTCGCCGATCTGACCTTTACGGCAGCAAATCGGCGCTCACAGTATTCGCACCGTCTGGCCCTGGTGGCCGAGAATCGGGAAGAGATTCGCGAGCAATTGCAAGCCTTTCTCGCTGAGGAATCACGGCCAAATCTGCACGTCGGCAAAGCGTCGGATGAAGCGTCGGTGGCATTTGTTTTCTGCGGTCAGGGTCCGCAGTGGACTCGCATGGGGCGGGAACTCATTGACAGTGAGCCAGTGTTTGGCGACGCAATGCGTGAGATTGACCGGTTGCTCTCCCAGGTCGTCGGGTGGTCGCTGCTTGAAGAACTGTCACGGGATGAAGACCAAAGCCGCATCCATCTTACTTCGCACGCTCAGCCTGCATTATTTGCCATTCATGTGGCGCTGGCTCGGTTGTGGCAATCCTGGGGTGTCCAGCCGGCGGTTGTCGTCGGACATAGTGTGGGTGAGATTGCCGCAGCACATATTGCAGGAATTCTGTCACTTGAAGAGGCAGTACGAATCATCGGCCACCGCGGAGAGTGCCTGCAGACGCTCGGTTCGCCCGGACGGATGATCGCCGCAGAAATGACGGAAGAGGAAGCTCGGCAAGTCATTCGTGAATTCGCGCCTGCGGTATGCATCGCAGCGGTCAACGGCCCAAAGATGATCACGTTCTCCGGCGAGACCGAGGCGTTCGAAGCGCTTGAACAGCGCTTGGCGGCGCATCCCTGTTGGTTCAAGCCTCTGAATGTCCAGCATGCCTTCCATAGTCATCTCGTCGATGGCGCCAAACAAACGTTCCTGGAAAGAATCGACGGAATTCGTGGTCGGATTCCGAAGTGTGAGATGATCTCCACGGTCACAGGCGATGTCATCCGCGCGGCAGATCTGTCGGCTGCGTACTGGTGGGACAATATCCGCAGACCAGTCCGATTTGCCGACGCCATCAGAAAGATCCAGGATCGGGGAATTTCCGCATTTCTTGAGATCGGTCCGCATCCTGTGCTGGCCGCTTCGATTCGGCAATGCCGGAAGCCGCAGGATCCAGTGTCCGTCATCCTGCCATCGCTGGTCCGCGAAAAACCCGAACGGAGCACGATGCTGGCTGCGCTCGGCGGGTTGTTCACACTGGGAGCAGAAATCGACTGGAAATCGATTTGGCCCCGTGAGCAGCATCGCGTGGTCGACCTCCCGCCGCATCCCTGGAGTCGTGAGCGATTCTGGCATGAGAGCCTGGAGAGCCGAAGCCACCGCCTGAGGCCAGAATATCACCCGGTGCTTGGCCATGAGATTCCCGGCGCGCAGCGAACGTGGGAGAATACGCTGGACCTGAAGGTGCAACACTGGGTGCAGGATCATCGTGTCAGCGGGCGTACGCTCGTGCCGGCAGCTGCGTTCGTTGAAATGCTGATAGCGTCCAGCATGCAGTTGTTGTCGTCCACTTCAGTCGCTATCGATGAAACGTTCATCCAGCGGGGGGTGTTCCTGTCGCCCGACGCAGCCCCAACGCTGCAGACTGTGGCCGACGCTGCGGCAGGTCTGCTGACGATCTATAGCCGAACCCATGAGTCCGAACAGAATTGGCTGCAGCATGTTCAGGCCACCTGCCGAAAGCTGAACGTTCAGTCTGCAAAGGCTCGGCTTGACATCGACACTTGGAAGAAGGCGGAAAAGGGTTCGGTCCAGGAATTCTACGAAGATTATAAGTTTGTGGGTCTGGACTTCGGGCCCACGTTTCGCAATGTCCGGGAGTTGTATCGCCGAAAAGATGCCGTGCTGGGATGGATCGAACTCGACGAAACGCTGGCCGGGGAAGCGGATCAGTTTCGAATACACCCCGCACTCCTCGACGGGTGCTTCCAAATCATCTTTGAGGCGCTCTCACGAGACGATCGCCGTACCGAACACATCCTTCTGCCAGAGCGAATAGGGCGGATTCAATTCTACCGTTCACCGGGTCTCTCGGCCTGGAGCGAGGTCCGTCTGACGGTCGCTACCGCGATGCGGCTGACAACAGGCAGCCTGCGGGTGTATACCGCAGATGGCGAATTGGCCCTGGAGGTCACCGACTTTGAATGCCGCGCCGTGGCATTTATTAGCGAACGGGACAAAGATGACGTCGATACGTGGCTCTATCGACAGCGATGGCGCGAACAGCCTCTGGCCGGGGTCGAGTTGGTCTGTCAGCCGCTGCCTCTCGCACCCTCTATTGGCGAATTAGTCGCCGCCGCGCAGGCACAGGCAGACGACACCTGGCATGACGAGAAACCTGAATCGCATCGCGCCGCCTTCGAGCAAGCCGATCGGCTGGCCATGGGCTATTTCGTCGAGGCGCTTTCCAAGATGGGATATTCACTCACGGCAGGCGAACAGATTGATCCCCAGTCGCTCGTCAAATCGGCAAAACTGAACGTCAGCCAGGTGCCGCTGTTCGCATGGTGGCTGGACCGCCTTGCGGAATCCGGCGAAGGGGTGCGGCGGGATGATTCGTGGACCTTAACCGCCAAACTGATCGTGCCGGACTTTGCTCTTCAATGGCGATGCATCCTCAGCGAGTTCCCCCAATTCTATCCCTGGCTCCGTCTTATAGAGATCTGCGGTCGGGAACTGGCTGGCCGGTTTTCCGGTGACACCGAACCAGCGGCGCTGCTCGAGTCTGAAGAGGCACTCCAACTGCTGGATCAGATCGACCGTGACGATCCTCGCTCGCGCTCAGCGAACGCGTTTGTACAACGGTTGTGCGGGGAATTCACCGCTCAAGTCCCGGCCGATCGACCGATTCGCATTCTCGAAGTAGGGGCCGCCACCGGCGGCGCTACGGCCTTTATCCTGCCCGCCCTGCCAGGCGACCGTGTTGAATATTGGTTCACAGACCGCTCTGTGGCACATCTGTCGCGAGCCGAAGACCGATTCCGACAGCACCAGTTTGTGAAATATCAGCAACTGGATCTGGAGCTGGACCTGGACTTGCAGAATATTCCCCGGAGATCCTTCGACGTTGTAATTGCGGCACATGGCTGGCGGGAAACTGGCGTCCAGCCAAACCTCCTGCTTCGCTATTCGGAACTGCTCACTGATGGCGGATTGCTGGCAGTGAGAGATCTGACGCGCACGGGGCCTTGCTTTGAACTGCTCTTCGGCAAGACGAACGGTTCAGCAGAGCACGCATCTGAATCGGGCCGCGCGGGAGGAAATTCGCTGGGTCGTGAACAGTGGTTGACACTGCTGAAGGACGCGGGATTTGTCGAACCGAACGTCGGGGCTGGAGACTCCGACGCAGGGACCTTCGGAACTGTGTTTGTCGCGCGTCAACCGCATCGTGCCAGCGTCGCGTCCACAACGAGCAGTCTTTTCGATCAGGCTCCGGACGAAAAGAACTGGCTCATCTTTGCCGATCACGCGGGGGTGGGGCAGCGATTGGCGCAGAGGCTGCGACAATTGGGTCGGCGCTGTGTTGTCGTCCACGGTCGTGCAATTGAACGACACTCAGCTGACGAGTTCCGGATCGATCCCGCCAGTGCCGAAGACATGCGGCAACTGCAGGCTTCGGCTGCACTGGATGACCGAGACCTAGCGGTTGTCCATCTGTGGTCGCTCGATGTCATGAGCCTTGACCCGCTCTCAAAGGAATGCCTGAACGACGCGGACGCGCTGGTGACCCACTCCGTCCTGCACTTCCTGCAAACATGGGTTTCCTCCCAACAAAATCTGCCACGACGGCTGGTGCTGGTGACGCAGGGATGCCGTGACGCCGGATCCGACGTCACGTTGTCGGGAGTGCTGCAGGGCGCGATGCCGGGGCTGGCGCGCGTGGCCATGAACGAGTTCCCGCGATTGCCCATCCAGTTACTTGATCTCGACTGCGAAGGCGATCCCGATGTGCCATTGTGGGCAGAGCTCGTTGCCAACGATTCAAACAAAGAAGTGATCTGGCGCGGCAATCGACGGCTGCTTCCGCGTCTGGAGCTCATCGCGAATTCGGAAGCGAACTCCGGTCTCTCGGCTGTCCCCCCCTTTGGACTGCACGTCGCCCGCACTGGAGACATGAGCAGTCTGATTCTGCGGGAGATTGATGACGATCCGCCAGGTCCGGGCCAGGTGCAGATCGACGTGCATTTCGTTGCATTGAACTTTCGCGACCTTCTCAAGGCTCTGGGAAGGTACCCAGCCGAGGATCCCAGACAGCTTGAACTGAGTGACGAGTGTGCCGGAATCGTGCGCGCCGTCGGCGCAGGCGTGACGAGCGTGTCGCCAGGAGATCGCGTTGTCGCGGTCGGCCCGGGAACATTCCGATCCGTGATGAAGACACAAGCCCGGTTGGTGTCGCGGATTCCTCCAGATCTTCCGCTGGCGGCAGCAGTCACAATGCCGATAGCCTATCTCACAGCGCAACACGGATTACAGGCGAAGGCCCAGCTCCTGCCAGGCGAATCCGTGCTGATTCATGCCGCCGCCGGCGGAGTCGGTCTGGCGGCCATACAGATCGCCCGTTCGATTGGTGCCACGATCTATGCCAGCGCCGGCAGCGACGCCAAGCGCGACTTGTTGAAAAAGTTCGGTGTCGAGTGCACATTGAATTCGCGAACACTGGACTTCGTTGACGAACTGATGACTGCAACCGCAGGTCGTGGCGTGGATGTCGTCCTGAATTCATTGTCGGGACAGGCAATGATCCGCAGTCTCGCATGCGTTGCGCCCTTCGGACGGTTTGTCGAGATCGGCAAACGCGACTTTTATGAGAATACCCGCATCGGACTGTTCCCATTGCGGAAATGTGTCTCGTATCACTCGATCGACATATCGGCGTTGGGCAGCGATCCGATCCGGAAAAAATTGTTCTCACTGGGCGATGTCTTTGACGTACCGAAACTGGCCCCGCCGCTGCCATGCCGAGTCATCCCTGCCGCACTGGTGCGGGAGGCATTTCGACTGATGGCCGGAGGCTCGCATATCGGCAAGCTTGTGCTTGATATGACCCAGCATTGGGGTATGGTCCGGCGCAAAACCCGGAAAGCGGAGATCGATCCGGGCAAGTCCTGGCTGATCACCGGGGCGTTTGGCGGAGTCGGCCTAGAAGTGGCGCGATGGCTGGCCGATCGTGGAGCCCGGCATTTGGTGATGCTGGGGCGCAGCGGTGCAAAATCTCTCGAGGCACAAATCGCTGTTACAACGCTTGAATCGGAGGGAATCCAGATCCTCGCTGCGGAGTGCGACGTCTCCGACCCGGAATCGCTGGCCGGTCTGCTGGCTGACGTAAAGCGAGAGATGCCGCCTTTGGCTGGCATCTACCATTTGGCAATGGTTCTGGACGACGGCGTAATCGCCAATCTTGATCGCGTTCGGTTCGCCAAAGTCATGGCCCCGAAATCCCACGCCCTGTGGCATCTGCACCGTCTGACTCGAGATTGTCCATTGGAACAGTTCGTCGTGTTCAGTTCAGTCAGTGCCACGCTTGGTGGTCCGGGACAGGCGAATTATGCGGCAGCCAATACGGCCATGGAAGCGATGGTCGCCCACCGAAAATCGATGGGCTTTCCGGCGACGGTAATTGGTTGGGGTATGCTGGGAGAGGTTGGTGTCGTCGCCGAAAACAAGGATGTCAAGAAGTCGCTGTCGACGTTTGGCCTTGTGACTATGTCGGTCGATGACATCCGCAATACGCTGGATGCGGTCGTCGCCAATGACAACGGATCGAAACCGTCGCTGACTGTCGCCGCGAAAGTGGATTGGCATGTGCTTAGCCAGCGGCTCAATCTTGCCAAGCAGCCGCCTGGACTGCTCGCGGATTTGGCCGCCACCGCGACGGACGAAAGCCTTACTTCCGGAACGATGCGAGAGTCAATCACAACGGCGCCGCCGGAGGAACGGC
>CAIWEX010000217.1 GCA_903911795.1 uncultured Schlesneria sp. | reverse complement strand
GTCCCACCCTACGTTCGAGAACATTTTCAACATCAACTTGAGGTACACTGATCTCCGCTGATTTCCACTGATCAAACAGAGAAAGAAACGGCTTTCACGGCATACTGGTTCGAAGCATACACGGTCGCTTCCGCGTATCCTGGATCAGCGTGTATCAGCGCCGATCAGTGTTCCAAATCTCTTCCTTCCTCCACATCGGCGAATGTCCTGCGTCGTGGCCCCCTCGCTCGGCCTGCGAGACTACTTCTTCTTCTTGCGGCGGATCTCGTAGTTCCCACGGGTTTCGTCGTAATCGAGTTCGATCAGGCCCTGGTCGGCGATGTCTTCGACCATGTCCGAGAAGCTGTTGTAGCCGTAGTAGCCTTCGTTGAAACCCGGATAAACGCGACGAATCGTCTGCTTGAGCATCGAACCCCAGATCGGATCGTAATCTTGTTCCAGTGATTCCAGGACTTCCAGCAGTCGATCGGTCGCCTCCTGCTTCTTGTCGTCCTTGGTCTTGCCAGGCTTCGGTGCCACCGCAGCCTTGGGCTTCTGAGCCACGCGGATCAAATCGTCGTAATAGATGAATTCGTCGCAGTTGGCGATCAGTAAGTCTGATGTGGAACTCTTGACTCCACAGCCGAGCACTCGCTTGTTGTTCTCTTTTAACTTCGAAACCAGTGGTGAAAAATCGCTGTCGCCCGAGATCAATGCGAAGACGTCGATGTGTTGCTTCGAGTAGCACAGGTCGAGGGCATCAACGACCATGCGAATATCGGCACTGTTTTTCCCACTCATCCGCGTCTGCGGAATGTCGATCAGTTCGATCCCCTGCGTATGGAATTCACGAACCGCATCCCGGTAGTGGCTCCAGTCGCAATAGGCTCGCTTATGGACGATACGGCCCTTTTCCAACAGTCGCTTCAAGATCAACTGGATCTGGAACGAGCCGGATTTCATGTCGCGCACGCCAATGGCCAGATTTTCGAAATCGACGAAGACGGCGATTAGTGGTACCTCGGACGACATCAGCGAGAATCCTTCGAAAGTGACGACATCGGCACGAGACTTCGCGCCACGAGCGGTAATGGCGATTCAGGATACCACTGTGACTCACCCTGCGACAGTCCGGTGAACAACCCAAGCTCCTTCCTTCGATCGTTCGATCAGTCTATGCTTTTGCGTTGCCCGACCTTCATTTTTATTGATGATCTCCGTATGCAGACGATTCTTGCGGTTGTCACAGTCGTTGGTTACATCCTGACGCTGTCGTTGTTGCCCGTGG
This sequence comes from uncultured Schlesneria sp., assembly GCA_903911795.1. GTDB lineage: Bacteria > Planctomycetota > Planctomycetia > Planctomycetales > Planctomycetaceae > Schlesneria. Next base: position 1,444 of record CAIWEX010000217.1, on the reverse strand, counting down.
TCCTGCTGACTCGCAAACGCGAGCCAGTGGCGACGGTGGCATGGGTCATGGCCATCACAACCATGCCCTATCTGGGGGCATTCCTGTTCGTCGTCTTCGGGATTAATCGCGTCAAATTGCGGGTTCTCGGGCGGCGCGCTGCGGGGATCAATATCAGCCGCATCCTGCCCGGCCTGGCTGGCCATCGGGTTGCAGAGGACGGGCTGAACCAGCTTCAGAAAGATCTGCTGCGAGTTGCTGAACGAGTGGGGCGGTCGCGTGCCACTGTCGACAACCGGGTACAACTGTTGACGGATGCCCGCCAGACGTTCGATGAAATCGAATCCGCAATCGCCTCGGCCCGTTCGTCGATTCATCTGGAATATTACATCTGGCAACCTGATCGTCTCGGAACGGAAATCCGTGACCGGCTGATTCGAAAGGCTCGCGAAGGAGTCAAAGTTCGCTTCCTGTACGATGCCATTGGATCAGGTCGATTGACGAAGCGGTTTCTCACCCCGATGCGTGACGCGGGGATTCAAGTCGCGACATTCGTCCCAGGCCAATCGTTGCGAGAGCGCTGGTCGATTAACCTGCGCAGTCACCGTAAAATTGTGATCGTCGACGGAGGTATCGGCTTCACCGGCGGAATGAACGTCGGAGATGAATACCTGGGTGAGGACCCGTTCTTCGGTCAGTGGCGCGACACTCATTTGCGTCTGCAGGGGCCGACCGTACTGCAGCTTCAAGAGGTGTTTGCCACGGACTGGCACTATGCGACCGGTGAAGAACTGAGTCGCAGTGATTTCCCGCTTCCAGTCGATCTGGGTGGCGATTGTGCGCAGGTCATCGCTGGCGGTCCTGATACCGCAGAAGGTGAATTCCATGCCTTGATGTTCGCGGCGATCACGCGTGCCGAGCGCGAAGTGACGCTCGCCACATCGTACTTTGTTCCCACACCACCACTGGTCACGGCGCTGGAAGCGGCCGCCCTGCGCGGGATTCGAACGCGCGTGATGCTCTCGGGACCAAAAACCTACTGGGGGACCCGTCAGGCCGCTCGCGGCTATTACGATTCGCTGCTGGCGGCCGGAGTCGAGATCTACGAATACCAGGCGGGCCAGTTTCACCCAAAAACCCTGACCGTTGACGGATGCTGGTCACTGGTCGGCACTGCCAATTTCGATGTCCGCAGCCTGTTCCTGAACTTCGAAGTCGGTGTCGTCCTGTACGACATCAGTCTTTCAGAACAGTTACAACATCACTTCGAAAATGACATCGAAAGCGCCCGTCGGATCGACCCCGTTCGCTGGTCACAACGGTCTACGTGGGAACGACTGACAGAAAGCTTCTGCATGATGTTTTCGCCGGTTTTGTGAGAGGTTCGACTCGCGTCGACGCGAGTCACGTGTTCGGCGCGGGTCTCCCGACCCCGCCGAAACCCCCGACCGAAGGTCTCCTCTTC
>CAIWEX010000216.1 GCA_903911795.1 uncultured Schlesneria sp. | reverse complement strand
TGGAACGCTGGGTTGCGGACCATCCGACGAGCATTCAGGGACTGACGCTGCTGGGATCGCAGTTGATAGAACGTCGAGAATTCGCGAAGGCGAAGCCCGTATTGAAGAAACTGATTGAGCATTATCCTGAGCAACTTGGTCAGGGGAGTCCCTATGAATTGCTGGCGGCGATCCATCGCGAACTGAAAGAGACTGAGGACGAACGGAAGGTTCTGGAGCAGTACACTGGGCGCAGCGACTCGGCACTCGCAGCACTGCTACGACTGGTGGAGCTTCAAACGGAAGCGACAGATTGGGCTGCGCTGCGTGAAACCTCACAACGATTGGTTGCCATTAACCCGTTGTTGCAGCAGACGCAGAAAGCTCGCTCGCTCGCCGCCGAGAATCTCGGCGATCGAGACACTGCCGTGCTGGCTCTGCAGGCCATGTTGCAGATGGAACCCGACGATCCTGCCGAAATTCATTATCGATTGGCGATGTTGCTGCATGCGACCAATGATCCTCGCGCGAAAGAGCATGTGCTGCAAGCATTGGAGACGGCACCACGATATCGTGATGCGCAAAAGCTGCTGTTGAAAATCGTTCGCGAAAACAAGAAGTAACCTGCGCGGAAATCTGTGATGCGAAACGCCGCTCGTTTTCTGGGATTGTTTCTGGCAGCCGCCTGCCTGATGCAGGTTGGGCACGCGCAGCGTCGCACAATGATCATGCCTGCGGACCGCAACGGCGTTCCAACCTGGGACGTGGATCCGTCCTTCAAAGACGACGTCTTCACCTTCGTTCGCGTGAAATACAACTCCAGCGGTCGCTGGGGACGGTGGGCCACGGACTTTCCGGACAGTGATCTGAATTTCTCGTATCGCCTGCAGCAGTTAACGTCTCTCAAAGTCGACCCGAATGGAAAGATCCTGGAACTGACCGATCCAGAACTGTTCCGTTACCCCTTTCTGTACATGATCGAACCAGGCGACCTGGAATTCCTGCCGGATGAGGTTCCGGCACTACGCCGGTATCTGCTGAACGGTGGATTCCTGATGGTGGATGACTTCTGGGGCGAGGCTGAGTACGCCAATTTTTACATGGAAATTAAAAAGGTCTTTCCCGACCGCGAACCGATCGAGCTGCCTTTAGATCATCCCATTTTCCATTGCGTGTATGACTTGAAGGAAAAGCCGCAGGTCCCCAGTATCGGCGTCGCACAGAACGGGCGTGGTCAGGGAATCACCTGGGAACGTCCCGACGCGAAAGACGTTCACTACAAGGGAATCTTCGACGACAAAGGACGGATGATGGTCATCATCTGTCACAATACCGACCTGGGCGATGGCTGGGAGCGTGAAGGGGAGGACCCTTGGTACTTCCGCGAATTCTCCGAAAAGAAAGCCTATCCCCTGGGAATCAACATCATTTTTTACGCGATGACACACTAACCTGTAATCACCCTCACTGACCGCATCGAGTTTTTTCGGTGGTGAATGGGCTCGTGCACGATGCCCTGATTTTAATCAGGAAACACAATGCAACGCCCGTTAGTCACGGACACGACTCCGGTGGGCGGTGACTTTTGGAATAACTCATGACAGTGACACCACTCACGGATGCCGACGAATCAGAATTGCAGGTTTTGGAGATGGTTCGCACGGGCCGACAGCGGATTCGTGCGGAACTGGCCAAGACAATCGTCGGACAGAATGAAGCCGTTGAACAACTGCTGATTTCGTTGTTCGCGGGCGGGCACTGTCTGATCACCGGTGCCCCGGGACTCGCCAAGACTTTGCTGGTGAAATCGATCGCGCAGGTCTTCCACTTGAACTTCCAGCGAATCCAGTTTACGCCCGATCTGATGCCAGCCGACATCACGGGGACGGAAATCCTGGAGCAGGACGATGGCGGCAAACGGAGCATGGTCTTCGTCAAGGGCCCGATCTTTGCGAATGTGCTGCTCGCCGACGAAATCAACCGCACACCACCGAAGACTCAGGCGGCCCTGCTGGAAGCGATGCAGGAACATCAGGTCACAGCCGCAGGAACTCGGTATAAGCTCGAAGAACCCTTCTTCGTGCTGGCGACTCAGAATCCGATCGAGATGGAAGGAACGTATCCGCTTCCAGAAGCGCAGCTTGATCGATTCATGTTCAACGTCGTAATCGATTACCTGCCGGAAGACGACGAAGTCGCGGTCGTCGCTCGTACGACGTCGGGTGTGTCTGAATCGATCGATGCGTTGTTCACCGGACTCGACGTGCAGCGCATCCATGAACTTGTTCGTAAGGTGCCGGTCGCAGAAGATGTCGTCCGGTATGCCGTCCGATTGGCTGCGGCCTCGCGACCGAAGCAGCCCGGGACGCCCGATTTTGTGAACGAATGGGTTTCCTGGGGGGCAGGATTACGAGCGGCACAGTATCTGACACTCGGCGGCAAAGCGCGGGCGCTGCTGGCAGGTCGGGCTCATGTCACTCGCGATGACATTCGGGCGCTCGCTGCACCGGTACTGCGGCATCGCATCCTGATCAATTATCGAGCTGAAGCTGCAGGGATGACGGTCGAGACCATCATTGCCCGGTTGCTGGAGACCGTGAAAGAGTCCTGACGCGCCGAACGAAATTTTACAATAGGCCAGTGTAATACCTCGCTGGAGTCGACATGCCGACTCCAGCCAAACCAGAACTTTCCCAGATGGCAGCCCCAGATCGATCTCCACGTGCCGAGTCCGTTAACGGGTTGATCGACCCGGCGACGCTGATGCATTTGAAGTCGCTCGAACTCCGGGCGCGCCATGTGGTGGAAGGATTCATGACGGGGCTCAATCGCAGCCCGTATCATGGGTTCTCGGTCGAATTCACCGAGTATCGACAGTACACGCAGGGGGATGATCCTCGGCATCTGGACTGGCGATTGTTCGCTCGCAGCGACCGCTATTACATCAAGCGATTCGAGGACGAAACGAACCTGCGTAGCTTGATGCTGCTTGATAAAAGCCAGTCCATGAATTTTGGTTCGACGGGGTATTCCAAGTCCGAATACGCCAGAACCCTGGTGGCGACCCTGGCGTATTTCCTGAATTCGCAGCGTGATGCTGTCGGCCTGGCGACATTTTCTTCTGAAATTGATGATTTCATTCCGCCTCGCTATCGCGTCGGACATTTACGGCGAATCCTCGTATCGCTCGAACGAGCCGCTGAAGGGACGTCAACTCATCTCTCCAAACCGCTGGAACAGATTGCCGAGCGACTGAACAAGCGAGGGCTGCTGGTTTTGATTTCTGATCTGCTCGCCCCGCTGGAGACACTGGAGTTAAGTCTGGGTGCCTTGGCGGCTCGTGGTCAGGAAGTGGTGGTGTTCCATATCCTTGATCCGGAAGAACTGAGCTTTGACTACGCTTCACCGGAAATGTTTGAAGACCTGGAATCAAAAGAGCGGCTGTATGTTGATCCGGCGGCGATTCGCAGTGAATACCTGAAACGATTCGGCAGCCATCTCAG
>CAIWEX010000215.1 GCA_903911795.1 uncultured Schlesneria sp. | reverse complement strand
CTTCCAGCCCTGTGTACAGCGAACAAAAAATGGGATGCGACCTGAAAGGTCGCAAGAAGTTCAGCCGGGCAATCATTCCCAATATGCTATCGTGACCTCGCAGGTCGCATTTAGTTTCCCGTTCAATCGACTTTATTCGATGCATCAAAACTTGCGGGCGTCACATGACGTGGTAACTCACCCGTTCACTCACTGATGGAGACTTTCTTTCCATCGTATTTTCAATCAGCGACAGCGACCGATTGCGGGTTCCCTTCAGGGCATTCGGCTGCTACGATTCCGTGACAGTCTTTGACAGGTCCGCACGATTCACGGAAGGAGTCGCACTCGATGCCGAACTGCATACGCCTGCTACTGGCGGCAGCCCTGTTTTCTCTCCCACTTGCCTGGTCCACTCTTCACGGAGCTGAAGCGTCTAAACCCATGAGCATTACTACCATCGAAGGTATCAGTGAATACCGCTTGGACAACGGACTCAAGGTTCTGTTGTTTCCAGATCCCTCAAAGCCAACCGTCACTGTCAATCTGACGATTTTCGTCGGTTCTCGCCATGAAGGTTATGGTGAGGCGGGGATGGCTCACCTGCTGGAGCACATGCTTTTCAAGGGAACCCCCGATCACCCTTCGGTTCCGAAACTGCTGCAAGCACGCGGGGCGACGTTTAACGGAACCACCTGGCTGGATCGCACGAATTACTACGAAACTCTTCCTGCCAACGATGACAACCTGGAATTCGCGATTCGTCTGGAAGCAGACCGAATGATGAACAGCTTCATCAAGGGCGAAGATCTGGCCTCGGAAATGACCGTCGTCCGTAACGAGTTCGAACGTGGCGAAAACATGCCGCATGCGATCCTGGGACAGCGGATGACGAGTGCAGCATTCAACTGGCACAACTACGGCAAGTCGACCATCGGAAACCGCGCTGACATCGAGCGGGTTCCCGTCGAAAAGCTGCGTGAGTTCTACGCCAAGCATTATCAACCCGATAATGCTATGGTTGTCGTCGCAGGCAAGTTCGAAAAAGAGAAAGCTCTGGAATTCATCGGCAAGCACTTTGGAGCGATTCCAAAGCCGACTCGCAAGCTGGAACAGACATATACGGAAGAACCGCCTCAGGATGGCGAACGATCCGTGACTCTACGTCGTGTTGGTGAAGTTGCCTACGTTGGGGCGCTGTACCACATCCCCTCGGGTGGGCACCCTGATTTCGCTGCGATTGACGTTCTGGAATCGATTCTGACGATGGCCCCTTCCGGTCGACTCTACAAGGGACTCGTGGAGAAGAAGCGAGCCGCAAGTATCTCCGGTGCGGCATTTGCCCTGCATGACCCCGGTATCCTGCGGTTCATGGCGGAAGTTGTTGCTGGGAATGCTCCCGAATCCGTATTGGAATCGCTGCTCGATACGATCGAAGTGGTCGTTGAACATGGCGTAAAAGACGAAGAAGTCGAGCGAGCCCGCCAGCGATTGCTGAAGGAACGCGAACAGGAAGCGTCGAACAGCGCCCGGATCGCAATTCAACTGAGCGAATGGGCGGCTCAAGGGGACTGGCGGTTGTATTTCGTCTACCGCGATCGACTGGAACAGGTCACCGCGAAAGACGTGAATCGCGTTGCAGCGGCATACCTTCAGCCCAGTAACCGAACCGTTGGAATTTATGTTCCTACCAAGGAAGCTCAACGGACACCGATTCCCACCAAGCCAGACTTGAAGGAAATGATCGGTGACTACAAGGGCCGTGAAGATACAAGTGTCGGCGAAGCCTTTGACGTGGCTCCCGACAAGATCGAAGCCCGGACAAAGCGAACAAAAATCGAAGGACTTGATGTCGCATTGCTTTCGAAGAAGACGCGAGGTAACACCGTCGTTCTGCGGATGACATTGCGTTACGGAACCGAAAAAACACTGCACGGACTGGGAACGGTCGCCGACTTCCTCCCTTCGATGATGACGCGGGGAACGAAGCAGTTGACCCGGCAGCAGATTCAGGACCAGCTTGACCAGAACAAGGCGTCGCTGGGCTCTTCCGGATCCGCGGGTGAAGCGTCGTTCGTCATTCAGACCAAGCGAGACAAGCTTCCCGCAGTGCTCGAACTGTTGCGTCAGATCCTGCGTGAACCGTCATTTCCCTCATCAGAACTTGACATCCTGAAACAGGGGCAGCGTGCAGATCTCGAACAGTCTCTGACAGACCCGCAGCAACTGGCAGTGCGAGCGGTGCGTAGTGCACTCAGTCCTTACCCTGCGGGTGACGTCCGTCATATCCCGACGATCGAAGAAGACATCAAGTTGACCGAGTCGTTGGGTGTTGGGGCCATCAAGCAACTCTACACGGACTTCCTGGGAGCTCAGGCAGGTCAGATTGTGGTTGTGGGTGACTTCGACGAGGAATCCACCGTGGCCTCGTTGACGGGCATCATGAAGGGCTGGAAATCACGCCAACCGCATGAACGAATTGGTCGTCGTGGTGACGTCGAAATTAAAGGATCGACCGTAAAGATTGAAACGCCCGACAAGGCTAACGCGTTTTACTTCGCTGGCGGAATCATGCCGCTGCGTGACGATGATCCCGACTATCCGGCACTGATCATTGGGAATTACGTGCTGGGCGCCGGTGCATTGTCATCGCGACTGGGCGATCGCATTCGCCAGAAGGAAGGTTTGTCCTACGGGGTCGGTTCCTCACTGGGAGCCAGTTCGCTCGACAAGCGAGCGACGTTGACGCTGTACGCGATTTATAACCCCGCAAACCTCGACAAGTTGTCGAAGGGGATTCGCGAAGAATTGGTGAAGATTCTGGAAACAGGAATCACTCAGAAGGAACTCGACGAAGCCCGCAAGGGCTACCTGCAGCGGCAGGAAGTTGCTCGTACGGAAGACGGCAACCTGTCGCAGATTCTGGAAGCGACACTGGTCACGAATCGGACCATGGCATTCTATGCCAAGCAGGAAGAAGCAATTCAGGAATTGACACCGGAATCGGTTCGTGACGCCCTGCGAAAGTGGATCGATCCCGAGAAGATCATGACCGTCGTCGCCGGTGATTGGGCCGGCGCCGCGAAGAAAGCCCCGGAAAAGAAATAAGCCTCGGACCTGCCCCAATGGGAAACCCGAAGTTTGCCAGTTCCCTGCGCAAGCCGACGTTCAATCGAACGTCGGCTTGTTCATTTGACACGCAGTAGAAATCTCTTTCGGCAAGCCACAACGGAACCTATTGAACTTTGAATGTTTGCCGAATCTCACGTTCTGCAAACGAGTTCTTCACGTTTGGCCACTACGATTCCCATGACGCAATCGAACGACTGCGTAACGGAAAACAGGGCGGCGTCCTGTTCATGACGCTCGGCTGTTGCGGATGGCACGCCATCTGCTTCTACAACATTCAGAGTTTGAAAATGAGCTCACACAGGCCTGCGAAACAGGCACAGCGATGTGTCGAACGGTCGTTGATAAACGGCTCTTTGTAAGAGTCGCCGGGTCTTGGCTCCTGGGTGATCCTTGTGGTGGCGCAGACGGTTTCTTGAGTCACGCCAGTCCCCAGGGGCTGCTCTACAAAAGGGATGTTTCGAACATGAAATCTCGACGCAAGACAATTGAAATTCGCGTCAGTCCTTGTGGCCGTTACGGGTTGGTCGCGGTCACAGAATTGGTTGTCATCGTCTCCGTCCTGGCTGGTATCTTCCTGTTGGGAACACAGCTGTTTTCCAACATCTCGCAAGAGGCAGCGTCGTCAGGAGGTATCTCCAAAGCTGTTTCGAATCGCACCGTCTATCGAATCTCATTGAACCACGAGGGAGATCGACTATGGGTCTATCGGCCTCGCGAACAACTCGTTCAGTTGGAACTTCCGGCCGGAGGTGTCCTCCAGTCGATCCCACTCGCGGGTTACGACCTGCAAGGGGTTGCACATAGTGGGGACGGAAACACATCAATCATGTGCTCGGTCGACGGATCCGTCTATCTCTGGCGCGAAGGAGAAGAAATTGCGGAGAGTTTAAAGATTCGCGGACCAGAAATCCCAATCGATGTCGCGGTCTCATCTGCGGGTGACGTTTCGGTCTGCGTAACCTCGTTTGGAGCGTTAAGCGGCTGGGTCTGTGAAGGCCAGTCGCCTCGCGCATTCAGCTACGTACTTCAGGAGGGTGCTTCCGTACAGAAGATCGGTCTGAACCAATCAGGTCGGCAACTGACTGTCGCACGAGCAGACGGCACGGTTTCATTTCATGAAACGATGACCGGTCTCACAAGTAGTACACCGCTGAAGCTCGAATCGGAATGCTCGATGTTTGCCTGGAGCAAAGATGAGAGATTTCTCGCGGTGACATCGGGGGGAGGGTTCGCTCGGGTTTACGACATGAGCAGCCGAACGATCGTCGCAAATTTCAACTTTACCAAATCTGAATGTTCAGATCGCCCGACTGCCATCGCTCTTTCACCAGATGGTCAATGGCTTGTCGCTTCCACAAACACCATGCCGGGGATCTTCATTGGAAACCTGCAAACCGGTGAACATGGGAAACTGCTGGGGCATGATGGCATCGTACGATGCCTCGAATTTTCCCCTAAGTCTGATCGCCTGTATTCAGGCAGCTACGATGGGACGGTTCGCGAGTGGTCACCCGTGACGCGGCAACAGATTCGAATCGTGGATTAGTTTGAGCGCATTGCATTTTACTG
>CAIWEX010000214.1 GCA_903911795.1 uncultured Schlesneria sp. | reverse complement strand
GACTACTGCTATCAACATCTTTGGAGTGCATAACTCTTTGGTAATCATGGACTTTTGAACTGCGAAAATGGCGACTCGCGCCATGCGAGCCGAGATTCGGTCAAAGTTCGAATGCACTCGTGCACAGGATTTCCCTTTTTTTTACGGCATTTCCCAGCCCTTCAAAGATGTTGATAGCAGTGGTCGGGAGACCCGCGCCGAACATAGAACGGGAGACCCGCGCCGAACTTTGTCGGGTGCGTCCTGGTGAGTTTACGCTCAGTTTGACGATCAAAACGGTCTGTGAAGCGGGGTGGCCGAAACGGCCTGTGCGTCATGTGTTGTTTAATCTGGACGCAAATCCGTGAAAATTGGACTTGTGTCAGGTCCTTTCGACGATCAGCATGAAATCATGCTCAAGATCTCCACCACACCGCTGCCCCAGTCACTGCTCAGCTATGTCGCGTTTCGCGTTGCGTTTCGCGAGACATTTGAGCGGTTGTCCCTGCACAAACGGTCGACGCTCGACGCTGGCGAAGCGTACGGGTACCTGGGCGAAGTCCCCTTTTTGCGGGAAGTACCTCCACAGGTTCAACTCGATCTGCTCGCCTCCACATGGCATCGGCATGTCAGCCGTGAATCACACGCAGCCGATCTGGTGGACGAAAGCGTGATCTACGCTGTCTGTGAAGCTGCCGCTCGGCTGGTGGAACAGGATGCCGATGCGTTCGTGAATCAGATGCGCGGCGGGCCCGTCGATATGGCGGTTCCAGTCGATTCGTACCTGGCTCGCGAACTGCGACTGCTGTATCTCGAACTTCCCAACGATGCGGATTTTCTGCTGATCAGCCAGTTTCTGGACCTTGAGCCAACCGAAGCACTCCAACACAAAATTGACATGGGGATTGATCCCGCCCGGATGGAAGTTTTGTTTGATATCCTGGGGCGATGGCATGTCTCTCCGCAGTTCCCCGCACGACTTCGAGGACTCCTGACCGAATCGGAAGTGGCATCCGTGACGACGATCATGCATGCTCATTGTCCGACGACGACGTGAATGTGGGACTCGCGACCTTCATCAAGTCGCATTCATCGCTTGTCGTGAATTGAGTCCGCCTCAAGCGGACATCGTTCCCACATCGGTCGAAATGATGCCAGCCTTTGTGGCATGTTTGCTGGATTCTAAAAGGTCGGGTCATGCGAATCGTTTCCCTGCTGCCGAGTGCCACAGAAATTATCTGTCAGCTTGGGTTGGGCGATCAACTGGTGGGCGTCACACACGAATGTGATTACCCCCCGTTTGTCGCTCAACTTCCTAAGGTGACTCGAACACTCATTCCGCACGACGCCACAAGCAGCGAGATTGATGCTCTGGTTCGAGAACGGCTGACAACGGATCGAGCTCTTTACACGCTCGACATGCCAGTTCTACAGCGGCTCGCCCCGGATCTGATTGTGACTCAGGCACTGTGCGATGTCTGCGCCGTTGCCGAATCAGAAGTGACTGCTGCGGCCTGCTCGCTTCCCGGCAACCCCAGGGTGATCAACCTTGAGCCGATGTCAGTCCATGACGTACTGAACACGATGATCACTGTGGGGCAAGCGGTCGGAATTCAGGATCAGGCTGAAGTCGTTGTCCGGGGTTTAAAACAACGCATTGAAGCGGTCAGCGTTCGATCATCGCAACTGCCGCAGCGGACGAGAATGATTCTGTTGGAATGGCTCGACCCACCCTTCAGCAGTGGTCATTGGTCACCGGAGTTAGCTCAACTTGCTGGGGGGGATGAAATCCTCGGGGTGACAGGTCGTCCCTCAAGAACGCTCGATTGGGATGAAGTCGTACAAGCCGCCCCCGAAGTCTTGTTTATCGCCTGTTGCGGATTCTCGATGGAGCGAACATTGCAGGATTTGCCCGGCCTAGTCGCTCGACCTGGTTGGAAGAACTTGCCAGCAGTGAAGTCTGGTCGCGTCTATGTGACAGATGGGAACGCCTATTTCAGCCGCCCGGGACCAAGACTCGTCGATGGGATGGAAATCCTGGCGCACGCGCTGCACCCCGACCTGCACCCGCTTCCCTCTGGGCTATCTGCTGCACGACAATTGACCGCACGCGAACTAAATGATGGAATCGCAGAATGAAGCCGCAAGGGATTCTCTTCTGGAGTTCCGGTAAAGATTCTGCGTGGACTCTGCACAAAGTCCGTCAGCGTGACGATGTCGAAATCGTCGCCTTGGCAACGACATTCAACGAGACTTTCGGACGCGTCGCCATGCATGGCGTGCGCATGGAACTGGTTGAAGCGCAAGCCAGGCAGGTCCGATTGCCACTCTGGAAAGTCCCCCTCCCCTGGCCCTGTTCGAATGCCATCTACGAAGAACAAATGCAGGGGCTGGTTCAAAGAGCCCTCGCAGCAGGCGTGACGTGTTTTATTTTTGGAGACCTCTTTCTGGAGGAGATCCGGGCCTATCGAATCCAGCAACTGCAGGGGACAGGAATCGAGCCACTCTTCCCCGTCTGGGGTACGCCCGACGATACCCCTGCCCTGGCTCGAGAAATGATCAATGCAGGATTTCGCGCGACGTTGACCTGCGTCGATCCCAGGCAACTCTCATCGTCATTCGTGGGACGGGAATTTGACGACAAGCTGCTTGCGGACCTTCCTGCAACTGTCGATCCCTGCGGAGAGCGCGGCGAGTTTCACACCTTCTGCCACGCAGGTCCGGTGTTCGATCACGCGATCCCAGTCCAAGTGGGAGAGATTGTCGAACGGGACGGGTTCTGTTTCGCGGATCTGCTGTGAATCTTCGCTGCATCACGCAGAGACGCCAAGGCGCAGTGACGCAAAGAGTTAGAGTGCAAGGAAATATCTCTCCTAATCCTTCCTTGGCGTCTTCGCGTCTTTGCGTGAGATCTCCGTCATGAAGCGCGATGTCGCTCAAGCAGCTTGCCAATCAAACGCATTGCGGAGGACAGCCCATGGTGCTCACGCCCGCTTCGCTCAAGGCGCAAAGACGCAAAGAATTCAAGAATACCATAATGTAATTCCCTTGCGTCTCTGCGCCTTGGCGCCTCTGCGTTAACTTGTTGCTTCGGTCACTTACTTCCCTGCTCGTTTCTGGCGATTGACCCGCGTTACCCGGTGAGTGATACTCATTTGCAGTGCCCGATCTGTTGGGACGTAATTTGACCGCTGGAGTTTCAAATGAGGCAGGTGATGCCGATGGTGATCAGGATCATATTTGGGATGGCCTTACTCCCTGTGGCTCTGGCTGCGGCGGATGAGACTCCCAAAGTCGATTATTCCCGACAGATCAAGCCGTTGCTGGCCAAACATTGTCAGCAATGCCACGGCCCGCAAAAGCAGCAATCGGGATTGCGAATCGATAGTGGACGAGGATTGCTCGAAGGGGGCGACAGCGGCCCGGCGGTTGTCCCGAAAGACATCGCCAAAAGTCTGTTGATTCACGCGGTCACTGGTACCGAAGGGGCTTCAAAGATGCCCCCAGAGGGAGCCGGATTGACCGGCGTGGAAATACAACTTCTCAAGGATTGGATTGCCTCCGGCGCCAGCTACCCGCAAGACGAAGTTGCCGTTGCGGCCGTTACCAAGGGGGGAGACCACTGGGCGTTTCAGCCCGTTCGCCATCCAATTCCACCAAGCGTGAAGTTTCACGATCGATTGCGGGGACCGCTCGACAGTTTCATTGTTGCGAAACATTCGCCAGTGGCTCTGACCCCATCCCCAGAAGCCGAACGTGCGACGTTGATTCGTCGAGTTTCTCTGGATCTGCGTGGAGTTCCTCCGACGCAGGATGAGGTTCACGAATTTCTGAGTGACTCATCACCCGATGCGTTCGAACGGCTTGTGGACCGGTTGCATGCATCGCCTCACTTCGGGGAACGTTGGGGACGAGACTGGCTGGATGTCGCACGGTATGCCGATTCCAACGGGTTTACGCGTGACATGCCACGGACCATCTGGAAGTTTCGCGATTGGGTTGTCGCAGCCCTGAACCGTAACCAGCCGTTTGACGAATTTATCATCGATCAGATTGCGGGGGACATGCTTCCCAACGCCAGTCTCGATCAGCAGGTTGCCACAGGTTTTCACCGCAATACTCTCGTCAATGAGGAGGGGGGAACTGACCCCGAACAGTTTCGAGTTGAAGCGGTTGTTGATCGCGTCAATACGACAGGGACGGTTTTCCTCGGTCTGACGATCGGCTGTGCCCAGTGCCACGATCACAAGTACGATCCGATCTCACAGCGGGAGTACTATCAGTTGTATGCCTACTTCAACAGCACGGCGTTTATCGGTAGTGATCCGACTTCGCCGCGAATAGATGTCCCCTCCCCGGATCAGATCGCTCGAGGTGAACCTGAACGTCAGCGGGCGATTCGAGCCAGGATCGCGGAACTCGAAAACGATCTGAAATCATTGACGGATGCCATTGCCGCAGACCTGGCCGCGTGGGAAAAGACATTGACCGATGAGGACAAGAAAAAACTGCCCTTCAACGTGAAGAACGCTGTCGATCTTCCTCCCCGCGATCGGTCTGCGACTCATAAGCGGGACCTAGACGCGTATTTCCGCGGACTCGATGTGGCTCGGAGCAAGTATTCGCAATTGGACGCGATTGCGAAACTTCGCAGCGAAGAACCGAAATTTCCCACGACCATGGTGATGCAGGAATTGCCCGCTCCCCGTGAATCACACATCCATCTTCGTGGCGATTTTCTACGTAAGGGAGCGAAGGTTTCGGCTTCAATTCCGACAGTGCTTGGCAAGCAAAAAGCTGGGGATGCGGCCGGTCAATCGCGACTCGATCTCGCCCGGTGGCTCGTGTCGAATGAAAATCCATTAACTGCTCGCGTGACGGTCAATCGTGTCTGGCAGAAGTTTTTTGGTCGAGGCCTGGTCGAAACAGAAAACGATTTTGGAACCCAGGGAACGCCACCGTCACATCCCGAATTGCTCGACTGGCTCTCTTCAGAGTTTTCCGGTCAGGGAAATTCGACGACGTCACGCGGATGGGATTACAAGCGGCTTCAACGTCTGATCGTGACGTCGGCCACGTATCGTCAGTCATCGCGCCAGCGTGACGATGTGGCGGAAGCTGATCCTACGAACAAGTGGCTGGCGCAGCAGAACCGGTTGCGACTGGATGCCGAGGTGATCCGTGATTCGGCGCTCGCTGCGTCGAATCTGCTGACATCAGAACTGGGTGGCCCGCCAGTTTATCCTCCACAGCCGGATGGAGTCTTCGATTTTACTCAGGACAAGAAGCCCTGGAAGACGGAGATCGATCGAAGTCGATTTCGCAAGGCGATGTATACGCATCTTTGGCGATCGAGTCTTTATCCATCGATGACTGTCTTCGATTTTCCCGATGCCAATGTCAGTTGCACTCGCCGGATTCGTTCGAATACCCCGCTGCAAAGCTTGACCCTCGCCAATGATTTGACGTTTGTCGAATTCGCTCGAGGAATGGCTTTGCGAGTCATGGCCGTGTCCGGCGATGATTCACAGCGATTGATTGCGATTCACGAAATCTGTCTGTCGCGACAGCCCGCTTCCGTCGAGTTGGCTCGACTACGTGAGTATCTGGAGAAGCAGCGAACTAAATTCAGCGAGGACAAACAAGCCGCGATGGCGTTTGGACCGAACCCTCTGCCTGAGAACGTAAATCCGGTCGATGGTGCTGTCTGGACGGCTGTTTCGCGCGTGTTGATGAATCTTGACGAATTCATCACACGGGAATGATCGTACCGGTTCCTTTGCCATGACGAGGTGAGTTTGTCAGAATTAATGGCCGTACAAGCCTGCCCTGTTTTCCTTCCTTGTGATTCACCCAGGCGCAATGCCTGCTGACAGGTTTTTCCCATGAACGTCCGCGCTGCAATGTTCACGGTCTTAAACGAAATTCGTTTCGTTTCACTCGCATTGGCATGTACTGTGTTCAGTGCCGATGCCAACGGGCAGACGATCGACTTTAATCGCGATATTCGCCCGATCCTGTCTGAGAACTGCTTCTATTGCCACGGACAGGATGCCAATAAGCGTCAGGCGGATCTGCGGCTTGATCAGCGCGATGCCGCGATCACGGCCAAGGCAATCGTTCCCGGTGACGTTGCCATGAGCTCCCTGATCCAACGGATTCTTTCCGAGGATCCTGAGCAGATGATGCCGCCGCCGAAGTCGAATCGGCGTCTGACTGCCGAGCAGAAGAAGACGCTGGAACGCTGGGTCACTGCAGGTGCCGTCTACCAGAATCACTGGGCGTTTGTCGCCCCGACCAAGCTAGCGGAGCCGACTGTTCAGCGACAGGACTGGATTCGAAATCCGATTGATCGATTTGTACTGGCCAAGCTCGAAAGCGAGAAGCTGACTCCGTCGCCTGAAGCTGACCGCGCGACACTCATCAAGCGACTTTCCAT
>CAIWEX010000213.1 GCA_903911795.1 uncultured Schlesneria sp. | reverse complement strand
TTCTGGTTCCCGTTCTGGTTTCCACCACCCTGGTTTCCACCGCCCTGGTTGTTACCGCCGATACCGAACTGCTGACCACCACCACCCTGCTGACCACCGCCGAACTGGCCACCACCAAAGCCGCCCTGGCCACCTTGCTGGTTCTGACCCTGCTGCTGACCTTGCTGACCTTGCTGACCAGCACCGCCACCACCGATGAACGAGAAGGTGAAGACGTCGGTGATCGAGTTAAACTGTGGATTCACTGACAACCGGACGAACCGGCGATCCGATGAAACTACGGCGGTGACCGACAGGTTGATCCCTTCGTTCACAGTTGTGATGACAGGTTGGAAACCGGTTGAGTTGAAACCGACCGTTGGCACCAGGCTGGTCACGAACGGACGACGTTTCGTATCAGAAACAGTTCCCGTCTGACCGTTGAACACGGTCACCTTGGGGGCAAACATCAGGTTGTTACGTTGATCACCCTGGGCTGCCTGGATGAAGAAGAACGCTTCGATGTCACTCAGGATTGCCAGCCCCATTTCCATCCCGGCCTGCGGGTTGTAGCTACCGAACGTCGGCACACCGACCGCGAACGAGCCTTGATGGAACGGTACCGACAAGTCTTGGGTAAACGAGGTCGAGTTCCTCATACCAACGATCGAGGGATTGCTGGGGTTGTTGTACAGGTTCAAGCTAGGTCCCGCACCGAACAGGCCCGCAGCCGCTTGCTGCCCTTGCTGCTGCTGTTGCTGTCCTTGCTGCTGCCCCTGCTGTTGCCCCTGCTGTTGCTGCTGTTGTTGTCCCTGTTGTTGCTGGGTGGTTCCAGACAGACCGAACTGAGGCAGGTTGACGCTACCGAACGTCTGCAGTGGCAAGCCCGAGTTATCCGTTTGTGGAAGCCCGGTTGTTGGGGAAATGTTGAAGTTGAAGTCGATACCGATTCGTTCGAAGAATCGATCACTGACCGTGACGAAGCGAACTTCGATCGTCACCTGCAGGTCTTGCAGTCGACGCAACTGATCCAGCAGGTCCGTGATCTCTTCGTGAATCTTCTGAGTCTGGCGGATCACCAGGCTCAATGTCGTTTCGTGCGATCGAATCGACGCTGGACCGCCCACCTGATCCCAACTGTCCGGAGCAATCGTCGAGACGATCAAGTCTGACAACGCACTGAAGTCAGGGTCGAGTCTGTTGTTGCCGTTGCGTCGTCGGCCTGGATTCGCAGGATCGAAGACATCGTTCTGGTTCTGAGCAACCTGTCCGAACCCTTGCCCGGCAGGAACACTCATCTGTCCACCGCCGAAACCGACGGGATTCGTGCTGTTGAACGGATCAACCATCTGGTTGGATGGATCAGGAATCGGTACCACCAGGTCTGCGACCGAGTACGTTGCGACGACCAATTCGCCCTGCTGACGCATGCGGCTGGTGATTTTCAGGACTTCATCACCGATCATGTAGCTCAGGTTGTAACGGGCGAGGACCAGGTTGAGCGCACTCTTGACCGAGATGTTGTCGACATCAATAGTTACCAGACTGTTCGAATGAGCCGCTTCATCTTCCAGGCCCTGGGCATCCAGAACAATGTTGATGTCTGCGATCGCCTGGATCTTCTTGATGACGTCGGCGAGTGGCACCTGATCTTCATGCAGCGAGATTCGCTTGGTCAGGCTTTGCTCAATCCGAATTTCTTCGGCACCTCGCTTGCGATTGTCAGGACGGTACTTGCCGTCACGTCGCTTCTTGATATCGCTCCAGCTCTTGCCGAAGTCGAGCGGTTTTTCGTCGTCAACGTTGACGATCACACTTTGCTCAACGCCGTCCAGTTGCTTCCAGAAGGACTCTTCCTTATCGAGCTTCAGTGTTTCATTGCTGTCAACTCGCTTCCCGATTCGCGACTTGTAGAACATCGTGGTGGCGACGGGATCCTTAGGATTCAAGGCAATCGCTTTCTTGGCCACGACTTCGGCTTCGGCAAATCGCTTCTGGTTCATCAGGTCGTTGAACTCTTCGACCATTTTCGCGAATTCCTGCTCGATCCGGATCCGGTTGTTCAGATCCTTTTCCAGGATGTTCTTGGTTTCTTCGTTTCGCTTCTTCAGTTCCAGATTAGGCTGTTGGCGAACGATTTCACCCTGCAGGCTCGAACGAGTCCGCGTCAGTTGCTTCATCAGTGATGCAGCCGCTTCTTCGGTCAGTTCTGCTCCTTCAACCTTGGACATCGTCTGATCGATCAGAGCCAGAGCCGCTTCTGGATCGTTCGTTCGCAGCCGTTCAGCCTTGAAGACTGCATTCAGAACTTCACTGCGAATCCGGTCGAACCGAACCATCTGTTCCTGTTGAGCGGCATCGAGTGCTGCGGGTGAATCTTCACCTGGAACCATGGCGACGTCGTTGTCAGTCACTTGATTGTTGGTCAACTGAATCCCGCTCTTGGATGTCCGAGGAGCCAGTTCTCGCAGGTAATCCTGCAATCGCTGTGATCGAACATAATCCAGCTTCTGGCCAGTCTGATGAGCTGCCAGGAAGGCACTGTAGGCTGCCTGTCGGTTCCCTCGATTGAGTTGCATCATGCCGCGATTGTAGAGTTCGCTGGCCGAAGCACCGTTAGGGTTAGGATTCACATTGCTGATGGCATCGGTCGAATCGGCCTGAGTCACACCGCCGTAGTCGCGACCTGCTGGTCGTCGGCTGGCAGTGCGGCCCGCTTCCGGAGCAAACGGATTGGCTTCTGGATCGACGGGTGCTTCGTTGGCACTGACCGATTCAACACCCGCACCACGTGGCGTCCGGCTGGCGACGTTGCCGCTCTGAGCAACTTCGAGATCTGCGAGGACCAGATCAGGACGATCTGCGAAGACTGGGAACGTGACGTTCATCAGTTCTGCTTCTTCAGCCTTGGCCTTCGCTTCATCGAAACGACCTGCCTTGGTCAGCTGACGTGCCTGACGGAGCAATTCGATCGCTTGAGCCTGTGCAGGACTCAAGTTCTGTCGGGCTGCTGCTGTATTCACGTTACCCGCTGTCGTTGCGGCAGGAGTGGTGTTCTGTGCGGCACTGTGATCGACAGGATTCCCGATGGTGGTCGGACCACGCTTGGCACTCCGAGCGACTTCCGCAAGGACCAGGTCCGGGCGATCATCGAACAGATCAAACGGAGCCTTCAGTTTTTCAGCTTCGATCGCGAGCTGTCGGGCTTCTTCCAATCGTTGTTCCGACAAGGCCTGGCGAGCTTTTGCCAGCAGGGCAAGAGCTTGTGGCTTGACGGAGGGAGAATCAACATTGGGAGATGCTTTTTCAACGGGCTTGGCGTCAGCGACATTAGCGGCTGCCCGATTTGCAGCAACTTCGCTCAAAACCAGTTCTGGCATGTCTTCGAACAACTTGTACGCGACATTCAGTTGAGCCGCTTGTTCGGCTTTGGCTTGTGCTGCGTCCAGGTTTCCGTTGGTCAGATCCTGACGGGCCTGTTCGAGCAGTCGGATCGCCTGCTGCTTGCGAGAATCCGATCCGCCGGACGCCTTGGCGACTGGCTGAGCGGAACCTGGTGTTTCGGCAGCGGCTGGTGGAGCACTTTTTGGCTTGGCCGCAAACGTCCGGGTGTTGGCAACACGATCGATATCGGTCAACAACAGCTCGGGACGGTCTTCGAACAGATTAAAGGTGACATCAAGGTCGTCGGCAGCCAATGCCTTGCGACGGGCTTCTTCAAAACGACCTGCGAGCAGATCCTTACGAGCTTCGGCCACCAGAGCGACAGCACGATCCCGGGGTGTTGAAGGTTGACCGGATGCTGACGGCTGACCGGAGGATGTCGCCTGTCGGACCGGAGCATCTTCGAAACCGGCTTCTTCACCGGCGATCTGCTGAACTTTGCGGGACGGATTTGCCTTGGCAGCATTCCCTACCGACACGTCGTCATTCGCCCAGTCGGGAACCGCCGCAGACGTTGCCGCAGTTGGTTGTTGCCCCTTGAGCTGGGCCAACAGAACTGCAGGTGTGACTTCACCCTTTTCAAACTTGATTTCAGCCGTTTTGGCGAAGTTATGTGCCTGAGTGGCCAGCCGAATTGCTTCGGCGCGGTCACCCCGCTTCATCGCCGTAATAGACTGGTTCATCCAGTTCTCAATACGGTTTCTGTTAGCTTCCTGCATTTGAGGAGGCATTCCACCAGCAGCCGGGGCCGCTTCAGAATCCTCGTCCCAGGAGGCATCAGACTGAGCCCGAACGGTGGCTCCCGTCTTACCGAGCTGCATCCGGGTGCGAGCCTTGGTAAGAAACTCGTCAGCCTGACGACGTTCGGTTCCGGTCAAACCGGTCCCGGCTGCAGTCGCGGCCTGGAGGTGATCCACGGCGTCGTGGTACTTGCCTCGCAGGTACAGCTCACGGCCAGATTTGTAGTGCTCCCGCGGCGACAGACGTCCTCCCGCATGAACACGATCCTCGCCACCTTTCAGTGTGTGATCCGTATACTGAAGGTTGGTTAATCGTAGCGCGACGATAACCAGGCACATGCAACCGATCAGTCCAATGATCCTACCCAAGGTAGCTTCCTCCTACAGGTCTGGCGTTGACGATGCGTCGACCTTTGTTTCCGGCGGAATGACGCTCATCCTTGAGCGGCAGGCCGTCGTCTTTTCACAACAACTATTGAATTGGGTAACCGGAATCCGGTCCCGAAATTCCCGAATGGGGGCAGACAGAGATGACAAATTTTTAGAGAAATGGAGAACCGGGCGAGTGATAGTGAAAATTCGAAGGAAGGGTCAATACGATTCGTCAGGGATCAGCGCTCTGTCCCTCTCTTTTCTCAATTCTGGTGCTGACTTCGGCAGCAACTGCCACGCGGTCGGCTCTGTTGACGGTTCCAGATAGGAATTCGGCAGTTATGACCGGGTCAACTGCCCCTGTCGCCCGGTAAACTCGACCAGGTCAACGCACCTTTCCGTTGTGGGAAGCCTGGAATTTGCCAGTTTGGACTGCCGAAACGCCCCGAACAGACCAGAATTGCGGTTCAGAGACCAAAAATCGCGAATTCTGGAGGATTCTCTTGAGGTTCCAGTCCACAATTCATTGCCGATACGCGTATTTTGGAAACAACGGGAATGCGCCAGAGAGCTAAGATCTAGAAACGCAGAGGGTGCGGAGATCGCAGAGAAGACTGGAGAAGGCGATCCACATGGCGTTCGTCCCGCTTCTCCGCATTTTATTGACCCGCGTTTGTGACGTAAGTTGTTTTATTAAAGTTGTTTATGTTTGTTGTCTGATGGCTGTTGGCGTAGTCCCACTGGACTTCTGGAATGTTCTGGATCAACATATTGGTTGCCAGGACCGGATTCTTAAGGTGATCGAAAATGTCTCTTGTCCAAGAAGCTCCCACAAGTTCCCCGACCGATCGAGTTTATGACGGTCAAGACTTCCAC
>CAIWEX010000212.1 GCA_903911795.1 uncultured Schlesneria sp. | reverse complement strand
GCAATCCGCAGTTGTCAGTACGCCAGCCGGACAGACCGCGCTCATAGGTTCAACGACACAACCAATCGTTCCCGTGTCGCCACTTAAGTTTGACTGGAGCGGAAAGGTTAGTAGCCCTCAGTCGGCAGGATCACAACGGGAGGCCTCATCGACAACACTCGTCCAGGCACTTTCCGAGTGGACACTGAACGTAGGGCAGCGACCCGCCGAAAGTCGACCTGGGGTTTCGGCGGGCGGAACGCTGAATACGCAATCGCATTGCCCTCTCGACGCAATTTGGCAATCCCATGGCTGGTCAAGCTCGAAAGTACATACCTGGATCGACAATCGATTGCACAGTCTGACGCAAGAACTAAATCTTGAACACGTGTTCGATGACGTCTTCTCCCGCATCGACAAGTGGTTATAGCTGGCACACCGCTACGATTTGTAAAACGATCATGCGGTTGAATCGGGTTGATGCGATTCTTAAAAACACTTGTGCTCCGCAGATGACGGGGCGCATTCGAGCGAATTTTCACGAATCTCTGAACAGGGAATCCGGGCAATGATAATGAAATATGACAGCAGCGATCGGGGAGTCGGAATCGCACTCACACCAATGGTGCAGCGACGTCAGAAGTGCTCTGTGGCAATCGTGGGTTGGGTGCTGGTGGTATGTCTGAGTGCCATATTTGACATGCCCGTCCGCGCCCAGGAGACGTTGACGCTTCAGGGACCAAACCCGCAATTGACGTTTGATGACAATGCCGGACTTCTGCAGATGTGGAACATCTTTGGTGACGACGCCGGGTTCGATGTGATTGACCCGACGGCTGGTACCTCGCCGTTTCATATTGAGCCGGCTGCGAGGGACAACAGTCTGTTTCTCGGCACCAGTGGACATGTCGGATTCGGCACGGCTCTGCCATTGGCAGAGTTGCATGTATCGACCAGCGGCCTGTTT
This sequence comes from uncultured Schlesneria sp., assembly GCA_903911795.1. Classification (GTDB taxonomy): domain Bacteria; phylum Planctomycetota; class Planctomycetia; order Planctomycetales; family Planctomycetaceae; genus Schlesneria. Next base: position 7,344 of record CAIWEX010000212.1, on the reverse strand, counting down.
CCCACGTTGCGTCTGCAGTCAACCAGCGGCTCGCCGCGAGTCTGGGACCTGCGTGGCAGCGGTGGGAGTTTCGACCTGCTGGACGTCACCAATTCGAATGCGATCCCATTTGGAGTTCAGTCCGGCGCGCCGACAAATACCATGTACCTGTCAAGTACCGGTTGGGTAGGAATTGGGACGGGGAGTCCGCAAACATTTATTCATGCCCGCAAACCTGCCGAAGCGGCCACTGCCGAAGTCCTGGCCCGGTTCGACATTTCCGATGACCCCGTCGGAAAACTTGAAATCAGTAATGTCAGTTCCACCAATGGAATCTTTCATCCTCGAATGCGAGGGACAACCAATTTGCAGGCGGTCTGCTTGACGATGGAAGGGATGATTACGGACGACGTGGGTAACAACCCGATTGTCAGTTTCGCCGGATCGCGACTGGCTGGTGGCTCTGTGGTCAATCGGCCGCTGGTCGCTTTCCGAAATAATCAGACTGTAAAGGTGACAGTTGCCGCAAATGGAAACGTGACGGCGACATCGTTCATTACCGCTTCCAGTCGCTCACTGAAGGACAACATTGTCGACCTGGATTCAATGAAGGCTCAAGCGGCACTGCGACAATTGACTCCGGTAGAATTCACGTATAAAGACGATCCGACGTCAGATCACCGGGTCGGCTTCATCGCCGAAGACGTGCCTGAAATCATTGCGGAGGCAGATCGAAAGGCCGTTCCGGTGATGGATGTAGTAGCGCTGGTGACCCGCGTTGTTAAAGATCAGCAGCAGACCATCGAAGATCAGAAGCAGTCTATCGAGCAGCAGAAGAAGACGTTGCAGGAACAACGCAAATCCATTGACGATCAAAAGGCGATGATCGATGAACTGATGAGGCGATTAAGCCAGGTCGAAGCGCGATTGCCCGAGACAAAATGATTGCCAACGCCAGTCGACCAAGCTCAACGTGGTAGACGGCGGGTAATAACTTTTGTCTTGACCGAGCCAAAACCTGAGATCGGCGACACGGCATTCGATCGCAGAGCGAGCCACGACCATCGTCGTTCATCAAATGGCCCCACACTAATTTTTGTGACGTGCTCGCTTCGGCCAGGTGTCCAGCACGACAGGGCTCAAAATTCAGTTCGGCAGGAGCCTCTCGCACGGAAAATCGTTGATCTACGTTCCCCGCACGGACGGCAAGGGAGGGCGAGGCTCCCGCCGAGCCGCGATCGAGCATTGGTGTCCGACTCAAAATCGGGTTCGGCAGGCGGGGGGGCGCCCCCGTTCAAACGCGTTCCAATGCGGGGGCTTCTGCAAAGCCAGTGCGCCCCCGCCACCCAACCATCAAACTTCTTCGACGAATCTGCGAATTCGTCGTTGAACGGTCAAAGAATGCTCAGAGGCGTTTTGATTACTCAAAACGCCCCTGAAACATACTGAACTGCAAGTGCGGGCCAACGCGTGCAGCCAGCACCTCTATTATTGGCACTTTGCGTGCCCGGATAAAGATTCGAAATGCAAGTTTCCCAAAAATCTCCGAAAGTCACCTGAAACCACGGTTTCTTGCGGACTCCCCCAAATCGAATTGAACGATTTTACAGGTCGCTTGCGTGATAGTTTTTGCTTCAGATGACTTGTCTTGCAAGTCAAATTCAGTCAGACCACTCCACTCTATTCAATGGCATCACGTCTCAAGATGACGATGTGTTCTTCCTGTCAGAAAGTTCATCCTGTGACCGTCGTGAGACCAAGCACTCATCGACTGGCATGAGTGGCTGCCGCAATGCTGCTGGCATACTGCACCAGTCGCCCAACCACTTTTTCCAGTTGACTGGAATCACCGGAAAGTTCTTCCAGGTGCCGGACGATTGCGGAGCCGACGATGGCACCATCTGCAAGTCCACGCAATTGTTCGATCTGCTCGGGTCGATTGAGGCCGAAGCCAACAGCGAGTGGCAGGTCGGTTTGCGTCCGGAGTGTTCGCAACATGTCGGCCAGTTGCGGTGCCAACGATTCTCGAGTCCCTGTCGTGCCCGCAACTGCGATGCAATAAACAAACCCGCTGGCGTTCTTCAGAATTCGAGCCGATCGATCTGCCGGAGTCGTTGGGGCCACCAATTGAATCAAGTCGAGCCCATGCTTTAGCACCAATTCGTGGAATTCAGCCGCCTCGTCGCCCGGCAGATCAGGAACAATCAAACCGGCGAACCCGGCTGCGCCGGCCTGCTTCACGAATTCGTCCGTACCGATTCTGAAGATGATCGCGTACGAAACCATCGCCACCAGTGGAGCCGTGATCTTCGTCGAAACAGTTGCGATCGCGGCGAAGATATCGGGAACATGCAGGTGAGCCCGCAAAGCGCGAGTGTAGGACGACTGAATTACCGGTCCGTCGGCGATCGGGTCACTGTAAGGAAATCCAATTTCGATCAGATCAGCACCCGCCGTCGCAAGTTCCTCAATTAAGCGGCAGGTCACTTTCAGGTCGGGATCGCCAGCAGTTATGAATGGCATAAAGGCCATTTGCTGTTTCTGGCGGCGAGCAGCAAACACATCGGCGATACGAGTGGGTCGAGACACCTGAAAGTCTTTCGAAAGAACAGTCTGCCGATTACGGAACCGGTGACAAGGGAAAAAATGAACTCAGTGGCAGTCATCACTGCGTGCTAAAGGTCTTGTCCCGTCAAACGAGCCACCTCGTTGACATCCTTGTCGCCACGTCCTGAAAGACAAACGACAATGATCTCATCGGGCTTCCTCTGCCTCGCCCGGTCCATCGCATACGCCAAGGCATGCGAACTTTCCAGCGCCGGCAGGATCCCTTCGGTACGTGCGACCAGTTGAACTGTATCGAGGGCCTGTTGATCGCGCACCGCAACGTAGTTCACTCGGCCGGTATCACGCCAGTAGCTGTGCTCGGGGCCAACGCCGGGGTAATCCAGTCCTGCTGAGATCGAATGCACGTCCATTGTCTGGCCATCGGGATCTTGCAGCACGTAGCTGTAACTGCCATGCAGAACGCCCTTCGTTCCGAACGTCAGCGTACTGGCATGCTCGCCCGGCTTATTACCCCGACCGCCTGCTTCGACACCTGTTAGCGATACACCAACGTCGTCGACGAACGGGTAAAACATGCCGGCGGAATTGGATCCACCGCCAACACAGGCGACGACTTCGTCAGGCAGACGGCCAACGGTCTCAAGGCATTGTTGCCGGGCTTCGCGTCCGATCACCGATTGGAAATCGCGGACAATCATTGGGAACGGGTGCGGGCCGACCACGGAACCAAGGATGTAGTGAGTTTGCTCGACGGACGACATCCAGTCGCGCATGGCTTCGTTGATGGCATCGCGCAGAGTCCGCGAACCGCTGGTGACCGGGCGAACTTCGGCCCCCATCGTTTTCATAATGAAAACGTTCAGCTTCTGGCGGCGGATGTCTTCTTCGCCCAGTACACGACACATGGAAGTCCAAATCGGGCACATGCCGTCGCTGTTGCGACGCCATGCTGGCCGGCACCGGTTTCAGCGATGACTCGGGTTTTCCCCATCCGCATCGTCAACAGGGCCTGCCCCATCGTGTTGTTGATCTTGTGGGCGCCGGTATGGTTCAGGTCTTCCCGTTTGAAGTAAATCTTTGCCCCGCCGCACATTGCAGTCAGTCGCTCAGCAAAATACAGAGGGTTCGGTCGTCCGACGAACGTCCGCAGCAATTCGTCCAGCCGACGATTGAATTCGGGGTCTGCCTTGGCTCGAGCATACTCGACCGTCAACTCTTCCAAGGCATGCATCAATGTTTCAGGAACGAATCGCCGCCCGAACTCACCGAAGCGACCTTCGGAATCAGGAACATTGGAACTCGCCTTGCCGGGTACCGCCGCTGAAGTGGACATGAAAGCTCTTCTGAAGGAATCCGTCGTCGGAAAAAATTCTCAATTGGATGGACGATTATTGAGGCACCGTCCAGCGTGGTCAACTCGACCGCCCACGCATGTTCGAGAAAACCAAAGAACGCAACAACGCGACCGGATCAGTTCCGGCCGCGTTGAAGAGGAGATTTTTCGAAAGGCTGTTCGTAATTACCGATTAGCGGGAGCCCACTGTGCCTGCTGGACAGTCGTTGCTTTCGGAGGAGCCGAAACCGTCGAAAGTGGTGGAGGGGTCGTCAGGACACCCATCGTTGGGACGGATGACGGAGTAGGCCCAGATGTCACAACGCCTGGCAATCGATGGAATTCTTCGACAGAAACGTGTTGAACCTGTCCGTTCGCTGGCCGCTGGAACGTCGTTGATTCCGAGCTGCCGGGAGCAGGAATGGGCTCGTTGTTGGCGGGAGGCATTGGTGCAGACGAGTTGTTTGGGACCGGGGTTGGCTGAACGCCGCCTGGAACAGCTTGAACGGGAGTGGGAGCTGATGGAGCATAGTTGTTGTTTGACTGTCCGCCGTGCGACTGTCCGCAACCACAGCTTGAACCGCCGCCACCGCCGCCGTAAGCCCCAATGCCGCCGTCAATTGTGGATCCAGACATGCCGCAGTTGCTGCCGCCACATACGGAGCAATCGTCGTTCCAGCTGTAATTCTGGCAGCATTGTCGCGACCGACAGGATGCGACTTTCGTATGCAACCAGTTTGTCAGACAGCAACCACCACCTGACATACCTGATCCGCAGGGATCACAGGGGTTTGATGAGACACATTGGGTGTGGCAGCAGCCGACAGATGTCAGCAGCATGGCACCTAAACAGATCAGTGGACGCAGATTCATGGGAAGCCTTTCCCTAAGCTCTCGATTTGATGGACACCCGAGACAAAATCTCCTGCATCCATTCATCGACCGTTACAATCCGCAAACTTTACGGATTCTACCTGTTTTTCTAAAAATTCGTGTTTGCACGAATAGGATAAACAGGTGGTCTGCGCAGAGGTTGATGATTGCGAAGACTTTGCGGCCGTTGAACGGCCTCGAACCGGCGGTTTTTGCGGAGTCACTCACGCGCGTGAATCGAATTACTCTCGGACGAGTAATGCCTGGTACCCACCGTCACTCGGTTCACCGGGCAGGAAGTTGACTTCCTCAACCAAGCGGATACCTGGAAAGCGAGACAACACCCGTACGACGAGTTCGCCGTTTTCCTCGGGTTCGATGCTGCACGTGGAATAAACGGCGCGTCCCTTGGGAGCCAGACGTGCCAGCGCGTCACTCAACAGCCGCTCCTGGACACGGTTCAATTCTGTAATGCCACTTGCGGTGATTCTCCAGCGTGCCTCGGGACGTTTTCCGAGGACGCCTGTATTAGAACAGGGAACGTCAATCAGAATCGCGTTGAAGGGGCCGTCAGGTAATCCAGTTCCGTCTTCACCAATCCACTGCGGGCTGATGATGTCAGCCCCTAATCGTTCGCGGTTCTCTTCAATCAATCTCAGACGTTCTGGACGGATGTCCGTAGCGATGATTGTCCCTGTATTGCTCATCAATTCAGCAAGATGGCAGGTCTTTCCTCCAGGAGCCGCGCAGACGTCCCAGACGCGATCACCCGGCTGTGGTGCCAGTCGAACAGCGGCCTGCATCGCCGACAGATCCTGCACGGCAAACAATCCTTCGGCAAATCCCGGTAGTCGATCAATCTGTGCTGCACCATCCAACTGGATCGCATCCAGGCCCTCGACCGGCGAAGCAACGACGCCAGCTCGTGCGAATTCATCCAGCAGCGCGTCGCGCGTGGTCCGCAGACGATTGGCTCGCAGCAGGACTTTGCCTGGCGAATTGAACCAGCCTCCAATTCGGAACAGTGCCGCAGCGGTCATTGGCGAACCCTTCCGGTTCATCCATCGTTCGCCCAGCCAGTGTGGAAAGCTATAGGCGTCTGCGAAGTAATGGACCGGATCAATCTTCGGGTCGGCAAAGACCTCGTCATTCAGCCTGCGAAAGCGTCCGGCCGAGACCGGGACATCGTTTGCTGAGGGTTCCTGAGAGAACTCGCTGGTGACCAGTCGAGTCGCTCCACGCAGGACGCCGTTCACAAATCCGCTCCAGCGAATTCGCCCCAGTCGCTTGGTCAACTCGACCGTTTCATGGACTGACGCGTGCGGCGGAACGCCGTCCAGCAAGATCACTTGATAGATTCCCAGGCGCAGAACGGTGAGCAGTGGTGGCTCTACCTGATCCAACGGGCGAGCGACGAGTTTTCGCAGGATGGCGTCGAGTGTTGCCAGTCGTCTCACGACACCGCAGGCGAGTTCCGTGGCCAGGCCGCGATCACGCGGCGGGACGCTGGCCGTTCGAAACAATCGATCCAGCACATCGCCGAGCCATGTTCCCGAGTTCCTGAATTCTTCCAGAGCAACAAACGCGGCTTCGCGTGAGGTCCTTACGGACAACATCGGTTGAGCAAATTCGTCATCATCATCGGCGGGGTTGGGAAAAGGCACTCGGATTCCATCTCTGGTGAATTGAAGATTCTCAGTCGCAACGCGATTGAGATACGCAAACTTTGCGACGGACGATCTCTCTTACGAATTGCTCAACGATTCTGCGACATCTGTCTGATACGCCGACATTCCCGGCAGGAAGCCGACCAGGACCGACATCAGAAACAATGCCGGAAACAGCACCAATTCTGTTTTTTCAAACGCCAATGGATTGATAATCAATCCTGTTCGGACTTCAACGATGGGAGCGGCCAGATAAACCATCCCATGTCCCAGCAACAAGCCGACAAGGCCACCGCCAACACACAGGATGATCGACTCGGCCAGGATAATCCCAAAAACGGTCCTACGCTGGGCTCCCAATGCTCGCATGATGGCGATTTCGCGCCGACGGGCTGACATCGAATTGTAAATGCTGACAAAGATTCCGATTCCCGAAACCAGCACGATTAGCCCCGTCATACAGACGAGCAATTGCTTGACCGGGCCCAGAATATCGTTCATCAGCTTTTGCATGGGGAAGATTGGATTCACGGCTTGCGCCTTGTAACCCTTCCTGAGCTCACCTGCCAGCAATTGTGCGGCGATCGGTGTTTTGCAGGAGAGCAGGATCGCCGTCACTTCTTTCTGCACGGGCGGCGTCTCATGGGCGTGGCCATGATCGTGACCTTCATGGCCATGGTCCTGGCTGTGATCGTGCACACCATATTTCGCTTCGATCTTCTTGATTTCCGCTGCCAGTTCGTCTTCCGTCAGCGGAGTCTCACCGTAGAATTCTCGTTCGCGCTTGATCGCTTCTTTCAACGGCTTGTCGTGTCCCTGAATCTGGTAGAAGCCGTCGAGATGGACATATACCGTCTTGTCATGCGGCAATCCGGTCGGCGCGATGATTCCCACGACGGTAAATTCTTCGTCATGCACATGGTC
>CAIWEX010000211.1 GCA_903911795.1 uncultured Schlesneria sp. | reverse complement strand
GCTCCAATGTGCTCCAGACGCAGTCGAGGCGACTGGTAAGCCAATCCGCAGGCATCGCAGGTGACAAACAGAAAGTTCCCAGGTTTACCGGTCAAGTCGTCCTGTCCGATCACCAGATCGTGCGTCGCCGTGGCACCGCACAAATAGCAGGCAACCGATTCGAACATGTCCTGGTCTGGAGGTGCGTTGACGGCTGAACTCATTGGAAATTCTCTTCAAGGATGACGACCAAGCGTTGATCATAGACTGACAATTGCTCAACAAAATTTTGTGATTGCAACTGACTTCGAACACTGAGCGCGATGATGGCCAGCATGATGACAGCTTCAACCGTGACGATGATGCGTGCCTGAGGAATTGCTCGAAGAGTGCTGTCGTGCCAGACTTCGTACACGCACAAGGCCAGATATGTACAAAGCATCGCAGATAACAGGCTCCACGAAGTCGCAACGGGATCGACGAGCATGAAAATGAATGCAGGATATTTCAGCAGCACGACATGAAAATTCAGCAACTTCCCCTGTGATCGCTGTGGCATTCGGTACCACACCAGAAGCACGAAATTCAAAGCCATCAATGCAAACACAGCTTGAACTGATCTCAGCCAGAGGAGCAGCGCCAGATTCCAAAATCCGGCGGCACACGTAAGACACCAGAAAGGGGCGAGCGAGCGAGCACGAACGAGAACTCGGCTGGGATGCTGAATGCGATCGAGTTCAACATCGCTAAGATCGTCCCATAAACGGAACTGAAATATCAGAGGTACTGCAATGGCGGCATTCAGCAGCAGAGTCATCACTCCCACGGGAAACGAAACGTACCAGCACACCGCCATGAGCAGTGCGAAGAGCGCTGCCATCGACAACGAAAAGAAACGGGTCAATAAATAAGCGGGGACGTCACTCGTCCAGGATTTCGACAATGCCGCGATCTCCATCAACTCGAATTCTGTTGCCTGTCACGACCAGACGCGTTGCATTCGCAACATCCACCACACTCGGTATCCCATACTCACGAGCAAGAATGGCCCCATGCGACAGCATGCCACCCCGCTCCATCACCAGTCCGCGTACCAGAAACAGGATCGGCCCCCAGCCAGGATCGGTTTGTCGTGTTACCAGAATATCGCCGCTGGTGACCTGGTCGAATTGGCTGGAATCGGTCAAGACGACGGCCTTGCCAACGATACTTCCTCCACAGACTCCTGTTCCTCGAAACAGGCGTCCCGGCGCAGACTCGACGTCGTATTCTTGTTGGCCGCGACACGACCAGGATTCCCCAGGTTCCAGTTCAATCCAGCCGGGTGGAGCATCCTCGTCATTCAGTTGCTCGTGCGACGTGCGACGGAGCATCGCAATGTGTATCAAGTCCTGTGTTAACAGATAGCTTCCGGCAAGCACGCTCTGGATTTCCTCGTACGTCAGAAAGAAAATATCATCCACGCGATTCAGGAATCCCTTGTTGACGAACGCCTGACCAACTGTCAGTGCCAGCCGACGGATGCGACTGTACAAGAGGGCCTGCTTCAGCCTGGCTCGCTCACGACAGGCCACACTGCTTTGTGTCCATTGGATCAGTCGTTTTGCAATGAAGTCCTTGCGTGGCCAGGGAAGATACCACTTCCAGCGTCGCGACTTCAGGACCTGTAGAATCCGCTCCGTTTCCTGTTCGCGAACCTGCTGGTGGCGTAGCAGCAATTCTTGCGGAGACTCCCCCTCCAGCCTGATATACGTTCGCAGTAGATCCAGTAACAGTGCGGGTTGCTCCTGATAGCTG
>CAIWEX010000210.1 GCA_903911795.1 uncultured Schlesneria sp. | reverse complement strand
TTGATCAAGCTGCAAGCCACGGGTGCCTTGAACGACGCCCGGCCGACACCGATAAAAAAATGCGGTCGCTACATCATTGCCGGCGTCGGCTTCGTGGTGACGGCGACGTCACTCGTGCTGGCACTCATTCCCGGTGAGAACATCGAAAGCCCGGCGAAGTTTTATGTGATGGTCTTCGGTTCGCTGGCGTTCAATCTGATCATAGGAGCGGGACTCTACTTGCGGGGCAGACGGACTCGGCCGCGAGACGTCGCAGTTCCTGACATGGTAGCGGTTGAAAGAACATGACCATCGGCTCAGGGCTCAAAGAGGGCGAAGGTCGGTTGGAGTGGCTGTTGTTGCCAGCGAATTTTCTCGTGGGAATCGGACGCAATTTTTCGGCAACAGCGGTTAACGCGTTGCTCTAGAGTATTTGCCAAGCTTTGTTTCCGCAGACTGGCCGTGATGGTAGCATCACGGGTAACAGTTCGCTCTTGGAGACCGAGACGCTTCAGGATTCCACAAGCATCCTATCCGTCTATTCTAAAACGAAATCATTGGAACTTGGCAAAGTGTCCAACTCCCTTCATTCCGATCATCTGGAGCCTCACCTGGAGATGAGCATACGGACGCCGCATGACGCGGCTGGAAATGGAGTGCTGCAAATCAGTTCCAGTGAGGAACTCGATCTGTTGCGAAGCGTAACGGACAGTACTCAAATCGGGATCTACGTCAAAGACCTGACCGGAGGTTATCGGTATTGCAATGGCGCGGGTGCCAGATTAATGGGGCGAGCCACTACTCAAATCCTCGGAAGAAATGACGCGAATCTGTTCGGCAGCGAAGCGGCCGAGGCTATTCAGGCACAGGATCGCAGAATTCTGACGTCAGGTGCCTCTGAATCTGAAGATCAGATCGTTTCAATTGCCTCCGTGACGCGGGTGTTTCAGATCACGAAATCTCAGTATCGCGATGCGCAGGGAAAAATCCAGGGGATTATTGGTATCTCGCACGAGCTGACTGTTCCGTTGACAGCAGAGCACGAATTTCCAGAAAAGCGGCAATACCTGCGATTGATCACCGAAACAACGCCGCACTGGATTTATATTTTCGATCTGGACGAAATGGGCGTGACGTATACGAATCGCTCAATACTTCGCGATCTGGGTTATCCCCGCAAACTGGACCAAAGTGAACGGTCAGTTGAAGGGTTTACGGCATATATGCCGCCTGAGGAATTGCCTCACCTCGCCCGATTGTTTGATGAGTGGCCAGTCTTGGCAGATGGTCAAATCCGCGACGACGAATATCGCCTGCGACATGCGGATGGCAGTGTGCATTCGTTTGCCGGTCGAGAAATCGTTTTTACCCGGCGACCTGACGGAACGGTCAAGCAGGTTTTGGGAACCCTCACGGACATCACTCGTCAGAAGCGAGCCGAGGAATCGCTCCGTCAGAGTGAATCCGCTCTGGCTGAAGCACAGCAGATTGGGCATCTGGGGAGCTGGGTTCTGGACCTTCTGAAGGACGAGGTCAGTTTGTCGGCGGAATGCGGTCGACTGTTGGGCCTTATGCTGGCAGATGTTCATCCTTCTCTGGATCTTTTCCTGGCTGGCGTTCATTCAGACGACAGAGACGCGGTTCGCACGGCACTGAAAGTCGCGATTGCCGACCACTGTCGATTCGATCACGAATTCCGCTATGTCAGGCCCGATGGCCAGATTCGCTGGATGCACACGCGCGGTCATGCGACGTATGACAAGAACGGAAACTCCATTCGTTTCGTAGGAATCAGCCAGGACATCACGGAGCGAAAAGCTGCTGACGAGTCTCACCGAGAAAACGAAGCGAGATTTCGAATGTTATTCGATGGAGCTGCCGACGCCATCTTCTGGGCAGATGCCGAGTCCGGCATCCTGATCAACTGCAATCGCGCCGCTGAAATGCTGTTAGGCAGGGAACGAAGTGAGATCATTGGCCAGCACCAGTCGTTTTTGCATCCGCCGGAAGATGCGGCGCGCAACCGAGAGAGGTTCGAAGCGCACGCCAGTGTGCAATCGAAATCCCAATTCGAAGTGCAAGTGATTCGCAAAGACGGCACCAGGGTCGAAGTCTCTATTTCTCCTTCCGTAACTGTCATTAATGGTCAGGCGGTGCTGCAGGGGATGTTTCGCGATATCAGCGAACGAAAACGGGCCGATTTGGAACGGCAACTGGCGACAAAGGAACTGCTTACATTGGAAGAGCGTTTCTCAAAGCTGTTTTACGCCAGCCCGTTTTCGATCATTCTCGCGACGTATCCTGACGGGAAAATCATTGAGGCCAACAATGCCTTCCTGTCGCTTTTCGGGTTTGAGCGACAAGAAGTGCTCGGCAAGACGACAGGGGACCTCAACATCTGGGTCGAACCCAAAATGCGGGCCGATATGGTGGAACGCCTGCACGAAACTGGGTCGGCACGCGACATGGAGATTCTCTTCCGTGCAAAATCCGGCGATCTATTGACGTTATTGATGTCCGTTGAAATTGTCCGGATTCAAGGAGAGGCCCACTCACTGGCGATGTCCATCGACATCACCAAACGCAAACGAGCCGAGGCAGATTTGCACGAGAATCAGGAGCGGCTTCGTTTGGCCGTTCAGGCGACAAATCTTGGTCCGTGGGACTGGGATTTTCTCACAGGCACAGTCAATTTTTCTCCGGAATGGAAGAGTCAGCTGGGCTACGAAGATTATGAACTCCCCAACCGATACGAAGCATGGGAGAGTCGGTTGCATCCGGAAGATCGACAGCAGGTATTAGCCGCCATGAACGACTATCTGGCTGGCAGGCGTCCTGACTACAAGGTCGAATTCCGGCTGCGTCACCGCAATGGAGAATACCGCTGGATGTACACTCAAGGGATGGCACAGCGCGATGCTTCGGGAAAAGCAACCCGGATGTTCGGCTGCCACCTTGATGTGACCGATCGCAAACTACTCGGAGATCAACTCCGCCAGTCGCAAAAGATGGAAGCTGTCGGGCAACTGGCAGGCGGCATCGCGCATGATTTCAACAATTTATTGACGGTCATCAACGGATATTGCGACCTGCTCTTGATGGACAAGCCTGTACAAAACCCCTGGGCGACAGCCGTACAGGAGATTTACGAATCCGGCCGCCGAGCCGCTGAGCTAACGCAACAACTCCTGACGTTTGGTCGGCGATCACTTTCACAACCCAAACGCATCTCCTTGAATGACGTGGTCGACACGTCGCAAAAGTTATTGCGCCGACTGATTGGCGAACAGGTCGTCTTGACCGTGGACCTCGATCCAGATCTGGGGGTGATTCATGCCGACGTTAACCAACTCGAACAGGTACTGATGAACCTGGCGGTTAACGCAAGGGATGCGATGCCCAGCGGTGGCAACCTGACAATCACGACGAAGTTGGTCTCATTCCCCGAGGAAAAAACTCCTGAATCGGACGATGCGCCAAGGAAACCATATGCCCGACTGCAAGTGATAGATACCGGCATGGGAATCGAAGAATCACATCTCTCCCATATTTTTGAGCCGTTTTTTACGACCAAAGATGTCGGCAAAGGGTCCGGATTAGGATTGGCCGTCGTGCATGGCATCGTGCAGCAGCATGGTGGCCGGATTCATGTTGCAAGTCATCGCGGAGTCGGAACGACGTTTACGATGTACTTTCCCCTGGTCAACGAAGCTCCTGATCTTCAAAGTTCTGCCGGGCACAGTCTCGTTCGTGGTGGATCTGAGACGATACTGTTGGTTGAAGATGAGCCCAGTGTCCGGAAGTTGACCCGCATTACATTGGAACTTCACGGATTCCATGTCGTGGAAGCCAGCAATGGCCAGGAGGCGCTGCAGATTGCCAACGGTCTGAACGGAAGGGTTAATCTGCTGCTCACGGATGTCGTCATGCCGGGAATCAATGGACATCAATTGGCGGAGACGCTCCGGTTACAATATCCCCATCTGCTGGTCATGTACGTCAGTGGTTATCACAACGATGACGGCGTCCGCAAAGCTTCATTGCAACGGTACGAAACCTTCTTGGCAAAGCCGTTTTCCGCACAGGAACTCGTGCGTCGGGTTCGCGAACTCCTCGATCTGAATCGATGATGCCATAGAATGCGGGCAGTTAAGCGACCGCACGGAGGGCGCGGGGTGGTTCAGGCTCTGGCCACACATCATCGCACGGGGAAGATTTGCACCGATTTGTAACCCGGTTGGTCAGCCAACGACCTTCCAAGACTCGGAGCCCAGTCCCTGACCTGTTGGCGTTTCTGCGGGCTGGCAGGAGCGAAGGTGACTCGGTCGGGAAGGGGAAGTTCGGGGCCGATCAGTCTCGCGTTCTGTAAGTCCTGCAGTCGATCAGGGTGAGCGAAGTCGGTGTAGCCGTAGCTGCCAGGTTCGCGGTACCTCAGGATTTCGGACCAGTTCACAAGCAGATGTGTAATCCCGTGCTCCTTCAACGTGGCCCGGATCTGGTCTATTGGCCGAAGTCGGAACTCCCCGGTCTCTGTCCGTTCCGCAAACCACTTTTCGAAGATCGATTGGTCAAAGACCGTGTTGTAGACATAGGGAAACTTCGCGTGAAATAAGGCCGCTTCTCCAATGCACAGCACTTTGGTGTCGCGGGAAAGTCGACCTGCGACAACTTCATCGTTGATCCACTGCAACGAGGGAGAAACGACAAGATTCGTAGCGGCTCGCAAGTCGGTTCGGCCAGCGTTGAAGCCGCCGATGTTATGCATGATCCAGATATTGAACGCGATGCAGAGTGCCATGACCAGCGAACAGAGGACGCGTCCCACGACAAAGCTGATCAGATAGCTGGCTCCTACACCCGCGAGTAATGCCACCACGGGAAACATCGGGACGTAAAACCGGTCGATTTGGTGGGTCAACAGAAACCAGCTCAAGAACTGCCAGCCGATAAAACCCCAGACCAGCCAGACCTTTCGCCGCCACGATGCCAGCAGTGCGAGCGGGGCGAAGGCAAACATCAACGCACTGTGCCAATCATTGTTGGCCACAACATCCGTCAGCTTGACCGGCAGGTCCCAGAGACGCTCCTGCATGCTGGAGTAATGGCGCGAGTGGCCTCGCTTCCATTGCTCATTCATTTGGGTATCTCGCCCCTCACCGCCAAACAGAGAATACGCCAACGGAAAGATCGGGTTGCCCGTCTCCAGCGTGTTCTTGATCAGCCACGGGCCAATCGCGATTCCGATACCAGCACCGAAAACAGCCAGGGTGACGAGCGATGCCAGATATGTTGACGAGAGCGTCTGCGAGGGTGGTTCGCTGATGCTGCGGGGTACTTCGTTCGTGTGACTGACAACTACGAAAGAGGAACCGCTGGCGGCAGTCCCGGCCTTGGCGCGTCGAATCGACGAAATCAAAAGTAAAACACCTGCGGGCAAAATGACCGAAACCAACCCTGTGTACTTACACGCCATCGCACTCCCGGCGAAAAGTCCGCATAGCCCATGCAATCGGATCGACTGGTCTGCAGGTTCGGGCGTTGTCGTCCAGAGAATTCTCAACACGACCGCCAGCGTCGCCAGCAGGTAACAGGCCAGTCCCCCTTCGGCATACGCAATGATCGAGATCCGATAGACCCAGGGAGTCGTCAGCCAGACGAATGCTGCCAACCATCCTGCCGATTGGGAAAACCAGCGTTTTCCCAAACCGTAGAGCCCGACTGCCGTCAGCGGTGCAAATCCGGCGATCACCGTCTGGCCTGCCAGTGCTCCCCATTCCCAGTCACCGTAACAAACCATCCCGGACAGCAGCAGCATTTCGGTCAGAAACGGAAAACTGGTGTAAACATTGTGCGGTAACCGCGAAATCGATCCCTGTAAGTACCACTCCTTCGGGCCACCGAGATGGTATTCGATCACGTCGAAGTCGGTTTGAGGCGACATGGCCCCCAGCAGCATACAGCAAACAAACGGTACGATCACGGACCAGGTAATGACCGGCAGCCAGCCTGATCTGGGTGCGTTTCGCTGGGCGTGGGAGGCGGCATGGGCTGGAAGCCCATGCCACGTCCACCAGCATTCGGCGAACGTCGCACCAGCAATGATCAGTAAGAGCGGCCATCGGCTGAGTAACCCCAGCAGCCCTAGACCCAGCATCAGCAGCGATAGAGTCGACAGGCCGAGGCACCCGGCCAGGAAAAATCGTTCACTCCGCCCCCAGGCGGAACAGATTCGCAATAACCGC
>CAIWEX010000209.1 GCA_903911795.1 uncultured Schlesneria sp. | reverse complement strand
CAGCCCGTGGCGAGGTGGGAAGGGCACGACATGGGAAGGCGGGGTGCGAGTTCCAGGAATCGCTTACTGGCCCGGCACGATCAAGCCTCGGCAGGCCAATGACGGACTGTTTGACCTGATGGATCTCTTCTCCACTGCTCTGGCTATCGCCGGGGAGTCCACGCGGATCTCCGATCAACGCTACATCGATGGGATCGACCAGTCCGGGTTTCTGCTGGCCGATCAAGGCGTCTCGGCTCGCCAGACGGTTTTCATGTACGGCGGAAACGCGCCGATTGCGGTGCGCTGGAACGAATATAAAGTGCATACCAGCGTCTATCTGACGCAGCAGCCAATGAGGAACCTTGACGAATCGATCCTGACAAGCACCGGAGACTGGCCATGGGTTTATAACCTCTACATGGATCCGAAGGAACAACGCAGTACCGGACACCGATACTTTGAATGGGGACTCGCCGCGGTGAAGCCGATGCTTGAATCTCATGTCGCAACTTACATGAAGTATCCCCGAAAGAATCTCGGTCTCGCAACGCCCCGCTGATTGCATCAACGGAGGTTCCTATGCCTCTGCAGCGGTTGAGATCAGAGGTAATTCGGCGTTCTCACCGAGGCAACCAAACATGACTCCGACTCCGAATCCACCCATGCGTGTTCGTCGGATCTGAAATCATTACTCTGCAAAGAATTTTTCTGGAATCCAAGATGCCAAACCAGTGTTTTTCCGACCATGAACATCAGCCTGTCAGAGTTGTGGGCGCGGGTCGATGGTGCGTTTTCTCCCTGCTGCTGATGATGACGTGTGTGACTGCCTCTGCCGCAGACAAACCGAACATCATCGTCATCATGACCGATGACATGTCACCTTTTGATGTCTCTGCTTATCATCGTGGACTGGGAGCCGTCACGACAAAAAACATCGATCGTCTTGCCCGCGAAGGCCTGATGGTTTCTGACTATTATGCTCAACCCAGCTGCACTGCAGGGCGAGCCGCATTTCTCACGGGTCAGTATCCCATCCGCACCGGACTGACATCTGTCGGCCAGCCAGGATCCCCGATCGGTCTGCACAAGGATGATGTGACACTTGCCATGCTGCTGAAAGACATCGGTTACGCAACAGGGCAGTTTGGCAAAAGCCATGTTGGTGATCGGAATGAGTTTCTGCCGACGGTGCACGGTTTCGACGAATTCTTTGGTTTCCTGTACCATCTGAATATGATGGAAATGCCGGAGCAGCCGGAGTTTCCCAAAGCAGCCGCGTTTCCTGGGCGTCCCCGAAACGTGATTCATTCCGTGGCTACTGACGTCGCTGACATGACGGTCGATCCCCGCTGGGGGCCGGTTGGAAAACAGACTATTACCGATCAGGGTCAGTTGGGAAGTGAACGCCAGAAGACATTCGATGACGAAGTCCTCGAACGTTCACTGGCCTGGGTTGATGACAAAGTCAGCAGGAAAACACCGTTTTTCCTCTGGTTCAATCCGTCTCGTATGCATCAGCAGATTCACGTGAGCAATGAATGGGCTGGCCGCAGCGGACATGGCCCTTATGCGGACGCTCTGCTGCATCTCGACGCACTCGTCGGAAAACTCCTCGACGCGGTTGATCGTCATGGGATTGCTCAGAACACCATCGTCATCTTTACATCAGATAACGGTGTCAACCTGGCCCACTGGCCCAGTGCCGGAACCGGACCATTTCGAGGAGAGAAGGGAACCACCTGGGACGGCGGCTTTCGTGTTCCCGCACTGATACGATGGCCAGGCAAGGTTCCTGCCGGTGGCTGGACCGGCGAATTGATGTCGTCCGAGGACTGGCTGCCGACGCTGCTGGCGGCTGCCGGCGCTCCGGGTATCAAAGAAAAGCTGCTGCAGGGCAGAACGGTGAATGGGGAAAGTGTTCGTATTCATCTGGACGGATATGATCAGACCGCAATGCTGACGAAGGCCGCTCCCTCTCAGCGAAATGAATTCTTCTTCTACGCGGAAACACAACTGAATGCCATCCGCGTGAAGCAATGGAAAGTGCATCTGGCCATCAAAAACGATTGGTTGAAGGCAGCAGAAAAGATACCGGCAGGACTCCTGATTGATATCAAGCTTGATCCCTTTGAAAAGACTCCGGACACTCGCGGTCACTTCACATGGATGAAGGAAAAAACCTGGGTTGCGCCCGAGTTGTCCGGCCCCGTGCTTCAGCATCTTGGGAGTCTGAAGGAATTTCCACCTCGTCAGCACGGTTTGGGGATCGGTGTGCAGACTCTGGGCCTTGAGTAACGTGGGCGCGACAGATTCTCGATGATTTCCGAAAAGTCCACGTATGAGACAATTCAATAACGGGCGCCAAGTACGAATGTTCTGAGTTGCGAATCTGTGCTGGAGATCAGGGGAATTGGTGATTAGTGACGTAAGACGATGAGTCCTTGGTCAACGGTGGTTCCTCGTTTCAAGCGGGCCGCAACGATATGAAGGGCGCCGCATTTCAGTGGAGCGAAGAGTCGCCGCGCACGCTCATTGCTGCGGTCGTTCCGCATGATGGTCGGAGTGAAAGGAGAGAGCGATTCTACGCGGCTCGTCGCGAGTACGATTGTATTACGCCGGCGAGTTTTGAGGTGCAGGCAATGTCATCCACGCGAACGGTGGTTGCTTCGCCCGGTGGTGCGGTGAAATCCGGTGGCAGATGATCGCGGGACGAATGCGGTCGTACTTCGTTGTCATGCCGACTCCAAACTCGGCACACATGGTCGAGATGTTTTTCGGCTACGATCACAAACTTACTCAGGCACTCGAACTTCAGTGTCGGAATGAATCGCTCGACGCGGGCTCGCAGATTGGATGACATCGGCACCGTTCGCTGGATTTGCACACCGCTGATTTTGAACACCTCATCGAATTGCCCAACGACGCGATATCCGCCATCGCGGTCTTCCACGCGTTTCCAGGCCGTCCTCGCTACCTCCGGATCACAAATTGCTCAGAATCGACCTTCACGCTGCGCAGTACGGCCCACACCTTCCGCGAATGTTTACATTCCACCTCTCCCAAAAAGGCATGCATGGTTACGCAGAGCGTCCCTTTTCGGGGAGCAGCGCGGAATTGCAAGTGAGCGGGCTATCCTTTAAACTCTGGGGCAACAGGAAAACGTTTGTTGACACTGCACTCTGGGGTGTCGCTCAGTCGTGGTATGCCGGGCTCTCCGGCATGGAGGATGGTCAAAGTGGAACAGGACGAATGGGCGGGTCGCACGGAGTCGGCGGCATAACTGGTACGCAGGATAATCGAGGGTCGCATCACCCGGCGTGAGTTCATTCCCCGAGCCGCGCTGACGGGAATTTCGGTGGCCGCCATCGGCTGCGGAGCTGAAGTTGATTCTGGCGGCAGGCTTTCAGGCAACGCCAGGACGTCCGACTCTTTGCCCAGTGCCCCGGCTGCCGGTCCCGGCAGCTTCGATCCGATGAAGTACGCAGGCAAGACCGTGCGCATCGTGCTCGTGGACCGTGAGTGGGACGATCTGGGGTTGCGCGACAAGCGGTCCGAGCTGGAGGCTGCGACCGGTCTCAAGATCGAGATTACGACGCTGGCCCTCGACGCTCTCGACCAGTCGATCGCGCAGAACCTGCGATCCCCTGAGTCTGCGTTCGACATCGTGCACATCGTGGGCTTCGCAGTCGCGAGCACCGTAGGCGCCGGGTTGCTCGAGGACATCACGGGCTACGTCAGCGACCCCTCGCGCACGCCCGCCAACTACGATTTTGCCGATTTTCCAAAAGGCCAGCTGGACTACGCCGGCTACTTCGACGTGCAGACCGGAGAGTTCGGCGGCGACACGCTGTACTTGATCCCGGGCATCGAAAGTGGATCCTGCATCATGTTCTACCGCAAGGATCTGCTGGGCGGCACCGACCAGCCCGCAGTGCCCACCACCTGGGCCGAATATCTGTTGGCCGCCAAGGCGTTGACAACGAGTGATGTCGCCGGCAGCGCGATGGTCGGAGCGAACGACGTGTCCAACTTCCTGGTCGACTGGTACACCCGTTTCATCACGATGGGCGGTCAATTGACTAGTGGCAGCAAGAAGGACAAGACGCTCACCACGCGTTTCGATAGCGCAGAGGCGGTGGCCGCCCTCCAGAACATGATCGATCTGCTGCCATACTCTCCGTCCGCAGTGACGCAGTACGGGTTCAAGGAGGCGCTCGAAGCGTTCCAGTTGGGCAAGATCGCGATGTGGCCCGCATGGGCGACGATCGCCGGCGCCCTCTATGGCCCCGATTCACGGGTCAAGGATAAGGTCGCAGTGGCGCCCATGCCCGCCGACGACGGCAACCCCCGCGCTATCCGGGGCGGTTGGGGGCTGGGCATCCCCAGGAACTTGCCGCAGGCCAACAAGGACGCGGCGTATCACCTGATGACCTACCTGACCTCGAAGGACTTTGAGAAGTATCAGGTCATGACCCACGAGACGGACCCGAACCGATCGTCGACCGCAGCGGACGCGGAGATCGTGGCGGCGCTTCCGTACATTCCGGAAGCCGTGAAGGCCATCGAGAAAGCCCAAATCCTGGAGATCGCGAACATACCCGAGACGCTCGAGATCGCAGGCAACGTAGCTCGCGAGATCAACCTCGCACTCACCGGCGCGCAGGATGCCAAGACGGCGATGGCCAACGCGCAAGCGTCCTCGCTCGCGACGCTCAAGGCGGGCGGCCACCTCGCATGACCCGGGCGATTGCACGCGGCAACCGATGGAGCTGGCGGACAGGCGTCGCCGCCCTCTTGAACGAGGGGTGCTCTACAACCGCAGAGTGGCAACCGCAGCTGGCGATGTAATGACCGCTGCCGCCCGGCAGGAATAGTAATCATTCACACCCTGACGATTACTTTTGGTGCGGGTTTGTTTGTGGCGAGGGCTTCGATGGCGGCGGTGAGGAAGTCGATCGGTACGACGATCAAACGCAAAGAGCAGGTCCGGACGGAAACCGATCAGCTTCTCGTGCAAGCGATCATTCGCGACCGAGAGACCTTCTTCGACGACGTCACATTCCGCAAGCACTCGGCAGCGGACGGAGCCGTGTCGGCGAGCGGCGGACATTCGCAGGCGAGCGCTGGTCCAACGAATCCGGGTGGTGCCGTTCTGTTGATCGGCTGTCTGATGATCGTACCGATGCTCGCGATCGCTTTCGCCGCCATCGCATTTGTGCTGAAGAACTTCAAGTAGCCGAAGAAGTGGGTGCGTCCCTTTCGTCGACTGCCCGGTCCGGTTCCAGGCGAATCGCCTGAAGAACTTCTTCCTCAGCGAATGGCACCGCGAACACCAGATCGTCTACGTGAAGGCTGACCTGCTGAAGGTCGCGGGGCGGGTGCCGGGTGACGTGGTGATTTGAGTGAATGCCTCGACGATCCCAAAACAGGCGCGCATTGTTACGAAGAGGGTCCCTTCCGGGCAGCGAGAGATCGACAGCTTGCTGCTTGCTGCTGCGCGGCGCCTTCAGCGGCAACCCGCATTTGACAGGCATTTGCCGGAAACTGTAAAATGATCCCGACGGGCTCTGGTCGTTTCTGGAGGTCGAGGGAGTGGAACCAACGAACAACGCTGCCGAACGCGCACTGCGTCACGTTGTGATTTGGCGAAAACGTTCGTTAGGACCGCAATGCGGCACCAAACCAACCCATCGCGTGCAAACGGAAAACCCATCGAAGAAAACAACCACCACCAATGGGATTCGACATTGCAAATGACGAAGATCAAAATATTTGTTCCAGAGAATGCGTACCACCACGTCTTTGAACCTCTACCCGCAAGGGCCAAGATCATTGCCGACCCGGAACAGGATGTGGAACTCGCTGTCTTGGGAATGCATCACGCACCGAAGCTGCGAGCGTTTGTCGACGCCCTGCCGCGGCTGCAAGCCGTCCAGTCGCTCAATGCAGGAGTGGATTGGTTGCTACCACAATTGCCCGAGAGTGTGGCGGTTTATAACGCGAGCGGAGTTCACGATGCTGCCGTTTCAGAGTGGGTTGTGGCGGTGTTGCTGGCAATGCGCCGGCGTCTGCCGGACATGTTGGAGCTCCAGCGGCGCGGTGAGTGGGACGTGAATTTGAATGATGTCACGGCCACGGGCCCATCATCCGTCGAGCCCATCGACACGTTCGAGGGGGGCACTGTGCTGATTCTTGGATACGGTTCGATTGGGCGGGCCGTCGCTACTCGGCTTGCGCCTTTCGGAATTCGCGTCGTTGGAATTGCCCGTCACCAGCGGCCGGACGCCGAGACGATGGAAGACCTGCCCAAACGCTTGGCCGATGCGGACGCCGTGGTCCTGCTGCTGCCACTTACCGCGGAGACCGAGCATACCGTCGATGCCGATTTTCTCGCGAGAATGAAACCCGGTTCGATCCTCGTGAACGCGTCGCGAGGTCGGTTGGTTGATACCGCGGCACTGCTGGCGGCGCTCCACCAGCGACGAATCCGGGCGGCTCTGGACGTGACCGACCCCGAACCGCTTCCGCTCGGTCATCCTCTTTGGCAGGCACCCAACCTTATGATCACACCCCACGTGGCTGGCGCGGTAACCAGTTGGCGACTGCGCGCTTATCGTTTTGCCAGCGAGCAGTTGCGATGTTATGCCGCAGGCACGCCGCTGCTTAACCTGGTTTCGAGGTCTGCAAAAAATGCATTACAAGGGAATGAAATCGAATGAGCCCTCAAGAGCAAACCTTTGTGAAACATCCACTGGCGGCGTTCTCTGACGCGCTGGAGGCGGGCAGCATACGCATCGTTGATCTGACGCACGCGCTGTCGCCCGGTTTTCCAACCTTGGTTTTGCCTCCTCAGTTTGGTCAGGTCTGGCCTTTCAAGATGGAGAACATTTCCAAATATGACCAAGCTGGACCGGGTTGGTATTGGAATAACTTTTCGTGCGGTGAGCACACAGGCACCCACTTCGACGCGCCTGCTCACTGGATCACAGGTAAGGACTACCCCACTAACACCGTGGACACAATCGAGTGCAGGAGCTTTGTTGCCCCGGCGGCAGTGTGGATGCCAGCGGGGAGGTGGCAGCCAATCCGGATTGGCTATTGACCGTCGAGTTCCTCGAAGAATGGGAAACCAGGAATGGGCGAATTCAAGCGGGAGCATGGCTTGTGTTCCGTACCGATTGGTCCAAACGCATCAGCGACCCGTCTTCCTTCCTAAACCTGCAGGAAGATGGAGCTCATACTCCGGGGCCGACGCAAGCTGCGGCGGAATGGCTGATCCACAATCGTAATATTCATGGTTTTGCGGTGGAGACGATCAACACGGACGCGGGACAGTCTTATCAGTGGCCCGTTCCATATCCCTGCCATACCCTGATGCACGGCGCGAACCGGTACGGTCTACAATGCCTGAGGAATCTTGACCA
Source organism: uncultured Schlesneria sp. (assembly GCA_903911795.1). Classification (GTDB taxonomy): domain Bacteria; phylum Planctomycetota; class Planctomycetia; order Planctomycetales; family Planctomycetaceae; genus Schlesneria. Next base: position 2,916 of record CAIWEX010000209.1, on the reverse strand, counting down.
ATTGCCCCCGACGGGAACCTTGATTCTTTCGGCACCTCTGAAGATCGAGAGAGGTTCAGGAAGTCCTCTGCGGGTGCTCGCACTTGTGCCTAACTGAGCAGCATGATTCACACAGACTCGCCGGGGAGTCTGAAGTCCTCAACACAGGCGATCAGCTGGGCACTACACTTTCGGACCGCCAGTCATGGCAATTCGTTCGCCTGTTCAATATTCTTTAGTAGTTTTATGACCGTTTCGACGCAGTCTGCCGCACGGAGATTCGCAGCAATGTTAGAAGAAAGCAATGATATTTCCCGTCGTTCCGCGATTAAGCGTGCCGCCGTCGGCGGTGTTGGACTGGTAGCTGGCGGATCAATTCTTGCGGGTAGTGGAAGCGATCAGGCAATCGGTGCAGTCGAACTAGTCGAAGCCAAGGATGAATGGTTGTCGCAGCGCGCTTATTGCCTTAGCGGCAACAAGGTGCTGAAGACGAGTAAGGGCAGTTCTCTTTTCACGACAACCTACGCTCGCCAGATTTATCGTCCTCGATCGGCCCAGGAGATTGCCGACCTGGTCAAATCATCATCCGCGAAAACGCCGATTGCGTGCGTCTGTGGTGGTCACGAATCTTCGAACGCGGCCATGTTTGCCAGCAGCGAAGCCATCGTTTTGGATTTGGTGCATCTGAAATCGATCGAGTTTCATCGGGACAACGAAAGCGAGCTGGTCACGGTGGGGGCTGGTGTCGTCTTTCGTGAACTCGTGGAGGCCATCAAGGGCCGTCAAGGCGCCTTGCCGGTGGGAACGGGTCCGGGTGTCGGTGTGGTTGGCTACATCCTCAACGGCGGATTGAGTGGTTATTTTTCGCGACGGCTGGGATTGTTAGGACAGCGAGTGGTCAAGTTGACGATGGTATCAGCGTCGGGCGACATCCGCGAACTCACTGCTCGGGATGAGCTTTTCACCGCCATGTTGGGAGCCGGTAGTGCATTGGGCATTGTTGTCGATGTAACGATTCGTATGGAACATGAGAGCATCCTCCAGAGCGCAGAGCAAAGAGTTGTCACTTTCGAAACACGAGAACAGGCGGTGGAGTTTTCAAGAGGTGCGCTTCGTATTCAGCGAGATCACGTACTTACGAACGAATCCGTCTCGATGGAGTTGGTGGTGACGGGGACGAAAGCTCTGGTAGCGACTGTTATCTTTTACGATTCCTTTCGGGGAAGCACTGCGGAATTCGTCAAGCCTCTGGAAAATCTCGCGGCTAACTTGAAACTTCCGATCGTCATGAAATCCCACTGGACCTCCTGGTACGAGGTGGCGGCCGCCTTATGGCCTGTCATCGCCGGAATGAAGGGCAATCCGCTTGCAATGCTTCAACACTGCATGGGAACTAAAGGGATGCCGGATGACAGAATAATTAACTTTATCTGCGACACGGTGGTTGCCCAAGCTCCGCTGGACGAGGCCGAGTTTTCGATCGTGGAAATTCGGACCCTGGGAGGCGCTGCTCTGTCGAAGCCAAAAATTCCCAGTGGTAATTGTCATCACCAGTTCTTTGTCGATCTCATCACCCTTTACGACGCCAAGCACAAGACGGTTGAAGAGCGACAGGTCATTGTCGACCTCACCAAACGCCTCGTTGACAAGGCGAGGGACGTAGACGGCCTGTCAGTCGACTTTAGCGGGACGCATTCGCAGCCCGACGATGTGGGCTTTTCAGCCTCATCATCTGTTATCTTTGGGACGGAGGCCATGGCGGAAGTCGTCAAGGCACTTAAGAAGAAAGTGGATCCGAGCAATCGCTTCAGATTCCACCCGTTCGCGAAACTCCTCTGATTCCCTATCAAACAGCTGGCGATAGAACGCGAAAAGGCCACCATCCGGAGATGGCGGCCTTTCGTGTAACCCGACGGTAGGTGAGTTTCGCTACCGTCAAAACAAGTGGCGGAAACGGGATTCGGATCGGCGACTGCGGGGTTATGGGCTCCCGTCACGCCGCCCGCCGCTCGTAATGCTTCAACAGTCCGCCCAGCCGCGACGAGTAAACGACGTCGTTCAGCCGAACAGTCTCGTTGGCCTCCGGCGGCCTCTCCATCGCTGGCGGCAGATGCCCGCGCGCCTCGTGCGGGCGTTCCCGATTGTAATGCAGCCGCCACTCCCGGTTAACGTGGTTCAGGTGCCGTTCGGCCACGATCACGAACTTGTCGAGGCATTCCTGCTTCAGGCTTTGGATGAACCGTTCCACGTGCGTCCGCAGGTTGGGTGGAACCTGCGTGTTGCGATTGATCTTCGCCCCGCTCGATTCAATTGGAATGCCGAACTGCGCCGTAAACTTCGTGTCGTCGCACATCACGCACCGCGGAGATGCAAACCGAAGCCACCGGGCCAATTCAGCGACCGCGTTTGCTGCGGCCCCTCGTTCCAGCAGTATGCAGGGTGTTCAGGTCATGGATTGCGAAGACGCTGTCCGTCAAGCCGGCGTCAATTCCGAACAAGGTTGCGCTCTTCCCCTGCGGCTTTCGATCGTCGTTCTGAATAGTCCCGATCGCCGTCGTTGTCCCCAAGCCCGCATTCACTGCATTGCTGATTTGGACGGAGAACGTTTCATCACTTTCGTAGAGGGTTTCACCATAGACCTGAACGGTCACCGTCTTGTTCGTCTCTCCGGGATTGAACGTCACGGTACCACTAAACGCGGGAAACGAGTTCAGGTTGCTCGCTTTTCGACTGGCCGGTCTATCCCGCGTTGTTTTCAGTCTACCAAACAATTAGCCCGCTGCCTTTGCTGCTTCAATGGCGAGCTTGTCCATCTTGGATGAATACCTGGCCGTCATCGACGGTTGAGCGTGGCCCAGCGTGGCCTGAGCGGCCTCAATGGACATTGTGTCACGTAGCTCAGTCGCTTTGGTATGACGCAGTTGGTACGGCACGAAT
>CAIWEX010000208.1 GCA_903911795.1 uncultured Schlesneria sp. | reverse complement strand
GCTGATGTCCCTCCGGGACGGCAATCAAGACGCGATTACTCATACTTCGACCGATTGAGATCAGGTAATGACTATTCACTGCTGAAGCCAGCGTTTTCCATTTGTCTGCTCGATGGCGTGCTCTGGAACGACTCGAAGAAAGTCCACCATGCCTTCCGTTTCACCGATCTGGAATCGGGACGGACGTTGAACGACAAACGACGGATCTTCAAGATCGACTTCGAAACCGTCGTTTTTCCTGAAGATTTGCCGGCGAGCTGCGCGAACATCATGTGGACGGTCTGCCGATCCGGTCCGACGCTGGCAGCGTCGGCCACGTGGGCGTTGCTGCTAGCATCGGCAATAAACAAAGATCACAGGATCGAGAGGGCTTCTCTCGCTTTCTGCAAGAGTGGTGAATCGGGGTCGCGAGTTCCTTTCAGGTAGTAGACGCTGGCTGCGAGTAATTGCGGTCGGACTGCTGGGCTGGCATGTTTGATATCTTCAAACGCTGATGCTGCGAACTTGAAATCGTGGGCGTCCGTTCCTTTCGTGAAGATCAAATGCCTGGCGGCGTCGAAAAACTTTTCTGGATTTCCACCCGCCTGGCTGAATGCCAGTGTTTGAGCCGCAGCCGTGCTTCGACTCTGCTGGAGGCCGTCGAAGATTGATTCGATACTTGCCGGGGCAACTGCCGCTGGTTGGGACTCGTCGATGTTGGGTTTGTCGGGGAACCCGCCGCGTGCTCGGGTTCCCTCGCGGAACAATGCGATCCAACTTGCCGCCTGTAACAAGGCGAGTCGACAAGTCGAATCCGAACCACTTTGCCGAAATGTGTAATACAAGGCGTTGGTGGCTGTGGTGGCGTGGAGCGGGACAATCGCCTGCTGACGCATTAACAATTCACTGGCGGCGAGCAGGATGGCGTCCCATAGCGAACTGGCCGAGACACCTCGATTGAGATGTGCGACAACTGACGCAGCTGCTTCTTTTGGACTGGCTTCCCGTAATGTTTTTAGCAACGCCGTGGTAACCGTTGGATCGGGCTGGCCTGCGAGCCAGTCGGCTCGAATCTGCCCGGCCAGTTCACGGTTGTGGTCGTAGGGAACGGCAGTATCGCTTGATCCCCCGTTAAGAAGCCCATACACGAGCGACCGAAGGACCGGTTCGGCGTGCTCCCAGCCGATTAGTTCCAGCGTCCGCCAGGCACCGGCGGCGAAAATCGCCTTGTGACCGATGTTCTGCCAGTCACGTATTGCATAAGGCCAGACCAATTCCATCACTTCGGTCGCTCCCGCCGACCGACAAAGTCCCGCGATGGCGGCATCCGCCGCTTCTTCGTCCCAGCGATCCATGGCATCGACAAACCGTTGTTTCGCTTGTGAGGCGGAGGGGACCGCCGATTCGCGAACCGCCGCAAGTGACCAGTCGCCCTCTTTCACATCTTGAGCCTGTGATGCTTTGAAATTATCGAGAGCCCAGAAGAACGGGATCAGCCGATCAGGCTGAGCCGCATCCAGTGAAAGCTGGTGAGCCGCCCCGATCACCATCACCGCATGAAATT